>NZ_JAZGLV010000033.1:0-44104 GCF_036409085.1 Mycobacterium sp. 050134 | reverse complement strand
CCACCCGCACCAACGCCCGCGGCGAAACCGAATGGCTCCCCCCACCCCACCTCGACCACGGCCAACCCAAAACCAACCACTACCACCACCCCGAAAAACTCCACCACAACCAAGACGACGACCCCGTCTGACGGCGGATCCGGCCGCCGCCGGCACACCCGGTGACGAGCCGGTGAATACGCCGTAACGGGATCCCGAACCCGCTCGGGTGGAAGTCCTGTGGCCCGTGATGTTAAGGACTTAAGCCTCACGACCGGTGGCCCGCCCCCGCATAGCGTCGTCTGCGATGGAGGGAGTAGGAAATGCCGATTCCGGTTAAAGAACGTGGCATTGTCGTCGCCGTCGACGGCTCGCCAGCATCCGACGCCGCCACCCAATGGGCGGCCCACGAGGCGGCGATGAGGAACGTCCCGCTGACCGTGGTTCACGCGGTGGTGACCCCCACCTCGACCTGGCCGCCGGTCGCCTACCCGGAAGCCTTGGCCGTGCGGCTCGAGGACGAGGGCAAGAAGGCGATCATGCACGCCATGAAGATCGCCGAGGAGGCGATGCCGCCAGAAGACAAGGTCGCGATCAACAGGGAGCTGCTCTATGCGGCGCCGACGCTGGCGTTGATCGAGATGTCCGATCACGCGGAAATGATCGTCATGGGCACCGCCGGCCGGGGGTTAGTCGCGCGCGGTGTGCTGGGTTCGGTTAGCTCGGCGGTGGTGCGGCACGCGAACTGCCCGGTCGCCGTCATCCATGACGAGAAGCTGCCCGACGCGCACGCGCCGGTTCTCGTCGGCATCGACGGCTCGCCGACGTCCGAAGCCGCGACGGCGTTGGCGTTCGACGAGGCGTCCCGTCGCGGTGTCGACCTGATTGCCCTGCACGCGTGGAGCGATGTGACGGCGATCGAACTGCTGGCCCTGGATTGGGCGACGGTGGAGGAGGAAGCGCAGCGCAGCCTCGCCGAGAGCATGGCGGGCTGGCTCGAAGAGTACCCCGACGTCACGGTGCACCGGGTGGTCGTTCGCGACCGGCCGGCGCAGAACCTGATCGAGACTGCGGAGTCCGCACAGCTCATCGTCGTGGGCAGCCATGGCCGCGGCGGCCTGACCGGATTGCTGCTGGGCTCGGTGAGTAACGCGGTGCTGCACGGCGTCCGGATCCCGGTGCTCGTCGCCCGGGTCCCGGCCACTTCGCATTAGTACTTCGCCGCGTCAACAACGAAATTGCCGTGCGGGTCGTGCTTGGTCAGGGATCACGACCCGCACCGCACTTTCGGCGCTTAATCAATCGGTGGCGTGCACGACGGTAGAAGCCCACGTGCACAGCGCGGCGGCGTCACGCCCCGCCCGTGCGACGGTGCGGTCCGGCCGGACGAGCGCGGCGGTCGCGTGACCCCGCCGTAGCCACGCCCCGAGGGCGCTTTCGGGCTCGGCGGTCAGCACGGCGATCCCGCGCCGCCGCAACGAGGTCTCGGCCGGGGCGCTCAGCGGGGCGATGCTGATCAGGCCGAAGCCCGTCCCGAGCACCTCGTCGAGCCGTTGGCCGTCGGGCAGCAGCGGGTTCGGGCAAAGCGTCCCCGCGAGTTGCCGTAGCCCGGGCGAACGGCGCACGAGCGCAGAAGAACACAGGGCCGGCGTGGTGGAATCAACGACCTTCGAGCGCACGCCGGGGACTAGCCGCAGCCGGGGCAGCACCACGCGCCGCGCCGCATCTCCCGCACGGCCGCCGCCGGTCATCGCGCGCCCGACTCCCAGCGCGAGCCGAATCATGTGGCGGGCGTGTGGTTTCCGTTCCCGTTCGTAGCTGTCCAAAACGTCGGCGGCCAAGGTTGCGCCCCGGACGCCGGCGATCTTCCATGCCAGGTTCGCGGCGTCGCGCACCCCGGCCCCCAGGCCCTGGCCGATGAACGGGGGAGTGAGGTGCGCCGCGTCGCCGAGGATGAAGACGTTCCCGCGCCGCCACCGGTCGGCGATCTGGGCGCGGAAGGTGTACTCGGTGACGCGCAGGAGGGTCAGTTCGTCGTTGCCGAGTTCGCCGGTCCACGGCGCGATCAACGGACGCAGGGCGTCGAGCGTGCCGAAGTCATCGGCGCTTTCATCGGCCAGCAGCTGGAATTCCCACCGGTAGCGGCACGCCCCGATGCGCATGTACGTTCCCGCGCGGACGGGGTCGCACACCTGATGCACGCCGTCCCATTGGTGCAGCTCGGCGTCGGCGGCGACATCGGCGACCAGCCAGCGCTGGTGAAAGCCCAAGTCCCGCATGGTTGATCCGATCCGGCCGCGAACGAGGCTGTTGGCGCCGTCGCAACCCAGCACATAGTCGGCGTCGATCCGGTGTCTACTGCCGTCGGTGCGGTCGATGTAGGTGACGCGGCTCCGGTGTGCGCCGACGTCGACGTCGCAGACCTCGGCGCTGCCCCGCAGCACGGCATCCGGGTAGCGCTTGAGGTTGGCGCGCAGCAGGGTCTCCAGTTCCGGCTGGTCGAACATGTTGGCCTGAGGGAAGCCGTTCGCCCCCAACGACGGATCGCGGTGGAACTCCCCGAGCACCGCGAATCGCTTGTCCAGCAACCGCAATCCCAGCGTGGGTCGCGATATCGCGGCGAATTCGTCGGCGATACCGAGGCGGGCGAGGATGCGGTAGATCTCGTCGTCCAGATGCACGGCACGCGGCTGCTGATAGACGCCGGGCCAGCGGTCGAGCAGCATGCATTCCACGCCGTGCTGCGCCAGCAGCGTCGCCGCGACGACTCCGGTGGGCCCGGCGCCGACGATCGCGACGGGGACGCGCGAGACGGGAGCCTCGGTCACGCGAATCTGACTGCGGTGCGCTGTGTTCCGAGGTCGATGGCGCCGTCGTCGGTGGCCACCGCGGCCTCCACCACGTCGCCATCCTGCAAATACTTGGGGTTGCCGGCCTGGCGTGTGAAGAACATCTTCCACTTGATCGCGGGCGGCAACAGGTTGCCGATGATCTGGACCGGCTTCGGCGGGGCGCTCAGGGCGGTGCCGGCGGGGGTGCCGGTGAGGATGAGGTCACCGGGCGCGAGTTCCTGGAACTGGGTCAGTGATTGCAGTGCCTGCAGCGGGCGGTACAGCATGTCCCCGTCGACGAGTGCGTCCTGCCGTTGGCGCCCATTGACACTCAGGCGCAACCGCAGGTCGCCGAACCGCTTGAGCTCGTCGGCGGTCAGCAGCACCAGCTCGGGACCGACCGGGGTGAAGGTCGGGTAGGACTTGGCCTCGTAGAACTGTGTTTGGGGAAGCTGGATATCGCGCGCGGACACGTCGTTGGTGACGACCAGCCCGGCGACGAAGTCGGCCAGGTTCGCGTTGGAGATTTTGGTACCGATCGGGGTTGCGCGCCCGATGACGAGCCCGATCTCCACCTCGTAATCGAGCAGCTTGACGTGGGACGGTTTGATGATGTCGTCGAAGGGGCCCGTGATCGACGCCGACGCCTTGCGGAAGAAGGTGAGGGGCACCGTTGCCGGGTCCATGCCCGCGTCTTTGACGTGCGAGACGAAGTTCGTCATCTGGGCGATGACCCGGCACGGCCGCGTCACGGGTGAGATCAGCGCGAGTTTGTCCACTGGAGTCGGCTGCGCACCGGTCCCGCCCACCGCGGCGTCGATCGCCGCCCGATCGGCCAGCAGCGCGCCGGTGGTGGTGGCGGCGGTGTCGATTTTCCTGGCGCCGTCGGTGGTCTTGACCCACCAGGCGTCGGCGGTCCGCAGCACGGAAATGGTCATGAGGTAGGCACTTTCAGTAGGCCGACGAGGCGGTTGATGTCGAATTCATTGTGTGTGCGCAGCGCACCGGCCATCGCGGCAAGTTCACGGCGAGCCGATTTCAGGTCGGTTCCCAGGAAGTCCCGCGTCGCCCTCGGCCCCCACTGGGCCAGCCCGGAGGCGGTGAAGGGCGCCCAGCCCGGTTCGACGGTGTTGTCGAACAGGTCGCCGTCGGCGAAGTGCTCGACAAGGAAGCCGTCGGGATCGCGCCAGTAGTCGAAGATCTGGCTGCCCTGGATGTGCCTGCCGATGCCCCAGGACCTGAGGTAGCCATGGTCCTTGAGGTATTCGCCGCCGGCGGCCAGCGCGTCGAGATCACTGACCTGATACGCCGAGTGGACGTAACGGTTGGCCGGCCCGAGCGCCATCGCCAGCGTGTGATGATCGGCCGGCGTCGACCCACGATCGCAGCGGATGAAGCTCATCGTTGGTCCCCGCCGGCGCTGGCCGGGGAAGAACAGGAAGTCGCTGACGATCATCCCGAGGTTGTCCAAATACCAGTTCAGCGTCTCCAGGTATTTGGTGGACTGCACCACCAGATGACCCAGGCGCTGAATCCGCGCGGGCACCCGCGGGGGGCGCTGCCCCGCGTTAATGCGCGCTACGTCGTCGCCGAAATTGAACTGGTGGGCAGGCTGGCCGGGCAGTTCGGGAAGGTCGTCGGTGCCGGCGATCACGCGCACGGCCATTCCGCTCGGATCCCTCAGGTCGACCGAGAGCCCGCCGATGTCCTCGGGCAGCGGACGTGCCGGGGCGTTCCAGCGCTCGGCCAGCCGCCGGACGTCGGCCGTCTCGCCCGCGCGGTACGCCACGCCGGCGAACCGGGTGCGCGGTCCACGCCGCACGATCACGCAGGGGCCGGCGGCGCGCGTCCCGCGCAGCTGCAGCTCGTCGCGGCCGCGCCGGGCGGTGTGAAAGCCGAATGCGTGGGCGAACGCCTCGGCGCGCTCCAGGTCCGGCTTCTCGAACTGTAGCCACGCGATGTCGACCACCTTGATCACCGGGTTCCGGGACCGGCCGGGGTGTTCGCCGCGGAGCGCACCCCGTTCGCTGTGCAGCCCTTCGTGGACGTTCTTGATAGAACTCAAATCAGCTCCCTCGGTAACTGACGAAATCGTCACATATAGGGTGACGTGTGGTCAACACTTCTGACGAAATCTTCAAAAGTGATGCATACTCGGGTCATGAGCGCTACGGCGGAGCCGGCCAGCCGCCTGGCGCGGCGCAAACAACGCACCCGGGCGGCGCTGGTGAAGGCCGCGCAGCGGCTGATCGCGGAGGGCAAGGTCAACGTGCCGATCCTCGAGATCACGCGGGCCGCCGATGTTGGGATGGGATCCTTCTACAACCACTTCGAAACCAAGGATCAGCTGTTTGCGGCGGCGGTGGCGGACGTCCTCGATGTGCACGGGGCCATGCTGGACCAGATCACGGCATCGATTGACGATCCCGCGGAAACATTCGCCGCGAGCTTCCGGATGACCGGCCGGTTGTTCCGCCGTCGCCCGCAGGAGAGCGAAATTCTCTTGCTCAACGGGCTGGCGCTGCTGTCGTCGGACCGCGGCCTGGCTCCCCGTGCGCTGCGTGACATCAAGGCCGGCGTCGCGGCCGGACGGTTTGAGGTCGACGACCCGGAACTGGCCCTGGCGATGGCCGGCGGCGCGCTGCTGGGGCTGGGAAAGCTACTCCGCGACGACCCGCGCCGAGACGATGCGCGCACGTCCGACGCCGTCACCGAGAGCGTGCTGCGCCTGTTCGGGCTGGACGCCGCCGACGCGCACGCGATCTGCCAACGGCCGCTGCCCGACGACGCTTTCGGGGAGGCCTGAGCCCCGGAGGGCGCCGGCGCCGGACGGGCGGGTCACCCGGTGGTGTGGACGATCAGGACGTCGATCTTGGCCTTGGTCGCGATGCCGCCGGGAATCGAGAAGACCCGCCCGATGAGCGCGGATCGCGCGTCGAGCCCGACGTGGCCGACGACGAGGAGGTCCGCGTCGACCTGCTCGGCGAGTTCCACCAGCGCGTGTACCGGAGCATCTTGGATCGGTCTTTCCTCGATGTCGGTGGCCCCGGCCGCCTGGGCGCGTTCGTGGGCTTCCCGCAAGATCGCATAGATCGGTGCGTTGCCCTGCACCTTGTAGCCCTCGTTTCCGAGGACGTCGGCCGCCCGCGAATCGTCCTTGTGGGGAAAGTATCCCGTTGCGATGATCAGCTTCGCGTTCGACTCGGCGGCTATCGCGCCGGCTCGGTCAACCGCACGCAGCGACGATTCGGAGCCGTCAGTGCCGACGACCACCGTTCGATAGGCCTTCATCTGACCTCCCGGCCTCGTAGGGCGATTCCTATGGGAGACCGTAACGCGCCGGCGCGCGCGAGCCTACTGCCGCGGCTCTCGGGAGTCGCTGCCGGACGCCGAATCCCCGACATTCGACAGCGCGCTACTCGATTGGCGGCGGAACCGTCACGGCGACGGCCGCCGCACAGCGGGCGGCACCGCGCCGATGACGGCGCGGTGACTGTTGCTGTCCCACAGCCTGTTTCAAGAGGGGAGCCGCCGGGTTGGCCTCGGCCACGGCGGCTGAGACGATGCGGGCGACGAGTTCACCGCCTCGAGTGACCTCTATCGTCTGGCCGGCGGCGACGGTATCGAAGTAACGCCCGGCGCGCTTTCGCAGTTCGTCGAGTTCGATTCGTTCACCGGTGTCCGCGGGACTCGGTGCCGTCCGCGAGTCGCCGGCGGACACGATCTTCGCCAGGAATCTGCCGCCGCGGACCACGTAAATCGTCTCGCCGGCGGCCACCCGGTCGAAGCATCGCCCAGCGCGCGTTCGCAGTTCGTCGAGGCCGACCCAGCTGCCGGGGTCCGCCGCGGCCTTGACCGTGCGCGCGGGCACCGGTGCCACCCTCCAGGCGCCCACCGGGACTATTCGCGCGACCAACTTTCCCCGGCGGACGACATCGAGCGTCTCCCCGGTGGCAACGCGCTCGAGATACGCGCAGGCGTGACTCCGAAGCTGGCCCAGCCCAATCGCTTCCGGCATCTCGCTCCGATCTCTGCGCGTCGGCGGGACAGTGGCCGTGAGGCCCCGTCGTCGCCGGACTCAGTATATGACTGTACGTGCGGTCAGTGTCAACGGCCGCGGATCGTCAGCCTCAGCGCGGGGGCGCCAGCATGTCCTTCCAACCGTCGTCTCCCGTCTTGGTCGAGTTCTCGACGGCGTATCGGACGCCGTCGGGACCCACCAGTTCGCCGCTTTGCGGGTTGTACACGGCCGGGGGAGGACCGGCGGGGGTGTAGACGCAGGGGTTCGGCTGCTGGCCGTTGCACTGGACGGTCCCCGATCCCGGCCGCTGCAGCACGTCGCTGACGGGCGGGGGAGTCCCCGCCACCCGGTCGGCTGGCGCCGGGTTCATGCCGTTGTCGACCGAGGGAGCGGGGATCACGAGACCCGGCTTGACCGGCTGATCGCAGCGCGCGGCCGGCGCCGGGCAGGTCAGGATCTGGTTGGGATCGCCGTACCATGGGTTGGTGCCCAGCGGGACATAGGGTTTCGGGTCCCGACACTCGCGCGGGGTGGCGGCGCGTTTGCCCGGGACGTCGACGCACGGAAGATTGCGAGCGCCGCGCACGGCATTGGAGGGCGTGTCCTGCGGGATCCTGCAATAGGTTCCGGAGGGCATCGGCGCCTGGCTGATATCGGCCGGGGAGCGCCATTGTGGCGCCGGAAGGAATCCGGTCAGGCATGGCGGGGGTTGGTTGATCGTCAGCGACGTGCCGAGCGAGGCGTAGCCGGGGAAAGGCGTCGTCACCGTCTGGCCTTCGGAGGCGCCCTGCGGATAGGCGACCAGCAATTGCTCGACGCCCTTGTGGTAGCGCTTGAGCATCTCCAGCACGATCTCGACGTTCGCCAGGGTTTGGGGCAGCGCGTCGCGCACGTCGCTGAACACGGCGTTGACCTGATCGGCGGTGGGGGCGCCGCGCGTCAGGATGCTCTGCACGTGCTGGTCGTTTGCCGCGCTCTGCGCGGCCAGTGTGTCCAGGTTGTGCGTCCAGCGCTCGATGGAGTCCGCCGATTCGACCTGGCTGTCGATGATGGGCCCGGAGTTGTCGATGATGTCGTCGACGTCGGCGATGTTGGTCTTGAAATCGCCGGCGATCGCCTGCGTCGCGTCGACCAGCCGTTGCAGCGCGGGACCCAATCCTCCGACGGCTTGGGCGGTTTCGTCGAGCAGCGAGGCGATCTTCTCCTTTGGCAGGACGGCCAGGCCGCGGTTCGCGGCGTCGAGCGCGGGCCCGATATCGGTCGGCACGGTGCCCTTGGTGATGGTCTGTCCCGCCGAGAAATACTTGCCCGGGTTGCCCGCCGAGACCAGGTCCAGATACTGCTCGCCGACCGCCGACACCGAATGCACGTTCGCCGCCGCGTCGACCGGGATCTTGTAACGGTCGGAGATGCTCATGGTCACCCGCGCCCCCGTCTCGGTCGGCTCGACGCCGGTGACCGTGCCGATGGTCTCACCGCGATAGGTCACGTTGGCCGTCTGGTACAGGCCACCCGAGGCGGGCAGGTTGGCGTGCAGCGTGTACTGGCCGACCCCCGCCGCGGTGGGCAGCCGTAGGTAGTAACCGCCCAGCACCACCGCGGTGACCACGGTCAGGACGCCGAAGAGAATGAGCTGGCGCTTGATGAAGGGGGTCAGCATTGCCGGTCCGCCCGCTCCACCAGCGGCCCGCCCGGGGCGTCGTTCGGGTTGGGCGTGTACCGGACGTCGGGGATCATCGTTTCGGGGTCGCGGCCCCACGCCTGTTCGAGCGCGCGCAGCGCCCCGGAGAATCCCGTCCCGGTGAGGACCGCGTTGTCGACCGCGCTGAGGGTCAGGTCGAGCGTCAGCGACAGGTTGAAGTAATCACCGCGGAACGCCTTCGGCACGGCGTCGATGTCGAACGGCCGCACGAGGATCAGCTTGAGGGCCCGGATCAGATACGGCGAGGCACGCCCGAGTTCCCGTAACGGGCACTGCAGCGAAAGCAGATCCTGGTGAATGTCGCCCCTCGAGGGGGACAGGTATTGGTCGGCGACTCCGCTGAGCCGTCCCGTCGCGTCGACCGCATTGATCAACAGATTCTGTTTGTCGGCGAAATGCTTGATCAGGGGTGGAAATTCGGTGAGAACGCGGTCCAGGACGTCCGAGCGGGGACCCACGTACGCCAGGAGCCGGTTGGTGGAATCGATGGCTCTGGTGATGTCGTCGCGCTGCTCGTCGAGCCGGGTGATGAAGGTATCCAGCTTGCCGAGGAAGACGCGAATCTGGTCGGCCCGACCGTTGAAGACGTTGTACACCTCGTTTTGCAGGACCTCGAGATTCGGGATGCCGCCCCCGCGCACGATCATGGCGAGACCGGCCAGCGTCTGCTCGGTCGTGGGGTAAGCGGACGCAGCGCTCAGCGGGATCGTGTCACCGTCCCTCAGCGGCTCCCGGGACGGGTCGGGCGGCGCGGCCAGCTCGATGTGCTGAGAACCCAGGAGGCTCGTCTGCCCGATCTTGGCGGTGGCGTTCCTGGGCAATTTCACGCCCTTGTCCAGGCGCAGTGTCAGCGTGGCGACCCAGTTCTTCAGGCTGATCGACCGGACGGTGCCGACGAAGACGTCGGCCACCCGCACCCGGCTGTTGTCGTTCAGGGCCAGGGTGTCGGGCATCTGCACGTAGACGGTGTAGGAGCCGGGTCCGCTGCCCGGCCCCCCGGGCATCGGCACGTTGGCGATTCCCTGCCACTTCGCGCACGAGGTCAGCGCCACCACGGCGCTCAACAGGGCCACCGCCTGCCGGACGCGGCGACGGGTACGAGAACCCAAGGCATGCAAGGACATCACGATCCCGGTCCCGTCGACGCGGCCGCCGGGGTGGGAGCGATCGGGCCGGGCATCACACTGGGAGCCGGTGGCGGCGGGGGGATCGGCACCTGCGCGGCGCGCACGCCGATCGGTGGCACCACCGGGTACTCGTCGTACGCGTTCGGGGGACCCGGTGGCGTCTGCAGGCCCGCGGGCGGCGGTGGGCTGTCGGGTCCGCCCATCAGCTCGCCCAGTGAGTCCGGAGTCATCAACCCGGCCGTGATCGGCCCGACTTGAGTGCCCTGCATGCCTGGCGCGGCGACCCAGCCGGGCTGGGTGTTGCGGTGCGACAACGGGGTGTCCGGCACCCAGATGCCGGGCACCGTGGTGTCCTTGTACCCGTTCGGCGGCTGCAGCCGGGGCTCCGAGTAGGCGATTTCCTTGGGCAGCGTCTCGGCCGTGCTGAACAGGTTCAGCCCGAATGGCAGGTAGTTGAATTTGATCGCATCGAGGATGGGCGCCAGGTATTGCGCGCACAATTCGGCGGATTCCTGATAACCCAGTCGGCTGCCGGCCTGGATCATGCTGCACATGAACTGCATGGGGTTCGCGAAGTTCGGGATCGCCGGGATGGACATGACCGCGCCGTGCGACGGGTGATAGATCTGGCTGAGGTTGGTCTCGAGCGTCGGCAGGACGTGCAGGGCCGTTTCCAGGCCGTTGAGCGGATCGGGTTGGACCAGCGTGGTGGTCACGGTGGCAAGGTTGTCGATGTCGTGCGCGAGCACCGCGCGGTTCTTGTCGAGGAACGGCCGCAGGGTGGCCAGCAGGCCGTCGAATCGCTGTATGGCCGTGGCGAGTTCGGAGTCGGACGACGTCAGCTTGTCGGTGAACTGGGCCAGGTTGGTGTTCAGCGCCACGAATTGTTGGTCGTCTTTGTGCAGGGCGTTGACGAACAGCGCCAGGCTGTGCACCACTGCAAAGAAGTCACCGCGGCCCTCGTTCAGCGCGGTCAACGCCCGCGACAGGCTGTCCAGCGTGGCGTTGATCTGTTTGCCTTTGCCGGCCAGGCCGTCGGCGAAGGACTCGATGACGTCACCGAAGGGGCCCTTGGGCTGCTCGGGCGTCGGACCGAGCTTGGAGATGACGTTGGCGACGCTCTGGCTCAGCTGATCCCACTCCGTCGGTACCTGCGTGCGCTCGAGGGGGATGACCGCGTTGTCGGCCAGCACCGGGCCGCCTTTGTAGGGTGGCTCGAGCTGAATGTTGCGCGATGCCACCAGGGTCGGGTTCACGATCACGGCGGACGCGTTGGCCGGCACCTTGTACTTGTTCTTGTAGTGGAACGTCACTTTCATCTTGTCGCCGGCCGGCTCGATCTTGTCGACCGCACCCACGCGAACGCCCATGATCTGGACCTTGTCCCCGGGATAGAGTGCGTTGGCCTCCGGGAAATACGCGACGACGGTGTTGGTGGTCAACTTGTCGTACAGCCGCATCCCGACGAACCCGGCGAGCAGGGCCAGCGCGACGACGAGCGTCCCGATCACCTTCCGGGACCGGAATTTGCGGACAGCGTGGACGGCGTTCAATTCTGGTTACCTCCCGCTACGCCGCTGCCTCCCGTGCCGCTGGGATTGATGAACGGCGCGGGCAGCGCGGGCCCCGGCCCGGGTGGCGCCGGTGGGCCCGGCGGCAGGCCGGGAGCGAACGTCGACGGCGGTGGGACGGGCCCGGCGGGTTGGAGGTTCTCGGTGCGCGCGCCGGGCGGCGCGTCGGCCGGCAATGGTACCGGGGTGCCCGGGACGTCCGGCGGCGGTTCGCCCGGCCGGCCGGCGATCGGGATGCCGGGCGTCGGGGGCAGACCGTCTGGGTTGGGCGGCGACGCCTGCACATCGATCGGTGCGGGGAAACTGCCGCCGAACGGGCCGACGTCGACACCGGCGCACGGCAACGGGTTCCACGGTCGCGGTGACGCGTCCCGGGGCGGGGTGTACGAGCACGCCGTGCCCGGAGGGACGGCCGGTCCCGGGTGATCCGGGGTGCCCTCCAGTACCGGAGGCGCGGGTGGCGGCGCGCCGTTGGGGAACCGCGTGCCGTTGGGATCGGGCCAGCGGAACGCGGGCAGGCCCGCGCTGCGCCAGAAGTCCTCCGGGTCGATGCCCCGCTTCTTGAATGCCGCATCGACGAATGGCTGCAACATCCAGTAGGGCAGCAGATTGGACAAGACGATTTTGAAGTAGGGCCCCGACGCCACGGACTCCCCGAGCGACGCCGCGAATTGACTGACGTACGTGAGCGTTCGAGCAAGGTCGTCCTTACGTGCCACCAGGACGTCGCTGATGGTGCGCAGCTGCTCCAGTACCGGATTCAGGTTGGGATTGTCGTCGATAAACCCCTGCACCTGGACCGAGAAGGAGGAAATGTTCTGCAGCAGAGCGTCAATGGCCCTTCCCCGTTCGTTGAATGCGGCGAGCAGTGTCTTGGCATTGACGAGCAACCGATTGACCTGTTCGCTACGGTCGCCGAGCACGCTGGCCACCTGGTGGGCCTGCGCAAGCAGATGCTTGATCTGTTCGTCGCGTTTGCCGATGGTGTCGGAGAACCTCGTCAAACCGTCGAGCGCCGGGCTCAGGTGCGGATACGTCTGATCGATGATCTGCGACAGCACGTTCAGCGACCGCTTTACCGTGTCGATGTTCCAGCCCGAGGCGGCCTTGGTGATGTCGTAGTTCGCGTCATAGAGCTGATAGGGGGTGGTGCTCTGCCCGAGGGGCAACACTCCTCCGGGCCGCAACGTCTGGCTGCCGCGCGGCTCGATCTCGAGCACTTTCTTGCCGAGGATGGTGTCGGTCTTGATCGCGAGCCGGCTCTCGGTGCCGATCGTGTTGGCGCCGATGGTGAACTTGATGACCACATGGTCGCCGTCGATGTCGAATCCCTGCACGGTGCCGACGTTCACTCCGGAGATGCGCACCTTGTCGTTCTTGTTGAGCTGACCGGTGTCGGTGAACTGCCCGTAGTAGCTCGGACTCGCGAACAGCATGGGGACGCTGGTGAAGCTCTGACCGACGGCGACGACGAGTCCCAGCACCGTCGCGCCCATCAGCCCGCCGCGGAGGCGATTGAATTCTGTGAGTGTTCTCATTGCGGCGTGCACCTGCCCGTGGGCTGCTGCCAGATCCGCACCGTGCGCACGGGGCCGCCGGGCTGCAGCCCGTTCCACCTGATCGACAGGTCGCAGAGATAGAAGTTCACCCAATCGCCGTAGAGGCCGATGCTGCGGCCGATCAGATTCAGCGCCGTCGGCGTCTTGTGAATGAGATCGCCGAGCTGGTCGCGCTGGTCGACGAGCGGCTGCTGGAGCGCCTGCAGGTAGTTGATCTCCTTATGCAGCACGGCCCGGTCCTCCGCCAGGAGGTCGGCGACCGTTCCGGCGGCATTGCTGATGTTCGCGACCCCGGCGGCCAGCGGGTCGGCGTGGTTCTGCAGGCCCGTGATCAATCGCTCGAAATTGTCGATTGTCTGGTCGAATTCCTTGCGATGCCGAACCGTGGTGTCCAGCACGACGTTCAGGTTCTTGACCACCTCGCCGATCGCCTGGTCGCGCTCGGCGATGTGCGCCGTCACCTGTGCCGTCTGGTCGAGGATGTCGTTGATGGTGCCGCCCTGGCCCTGAAACACGGTGATGATGGCCGACGCGATGGTGTTGACCTTCTCCGGATCGAGCGCCCGGAACAGCGGCTTGAAGCCGCCGATCAGGGCGTCGAGATCCAGCGCTGGTGACGTTCGGGAGAGCGGGATGAATCCACCCGGCGGCAGGATTCGGTTGGCCCCCTCGCCCTCGCCGCGTTTGAGCTCCAGGTAGCGGTCGGCGAACAGATTGAGATAGCGGATCTGGGCGGTCGTCGATTCGTAGAGCGGTATCGAGCGGTCGACGACGAAGTCCACCAGCACCTTTCGGCCACCGTCGATCAGTCGCACCTTCTTGACTTTGCCGACCTCGACGCCGGACGCGCGGACGAACTGGCCGTCTTTGAGCCCGCTGCCATTGCTGAACTCCGCGCTGTAGCCGTTGGTGCGGTTGAAGCGCACCTGGGCGAACACCACGACGATCGAGACGGTGATGAGCAGCAGCACCAGCGAGACGATGCCGAGTTTGATGGCGGAGCCGGTGATCTTCATGGGTTGATCGTGTTGTCCCCGACTTGGCGGCCCCACACGTATTCGATGGCGTACGGTGAGCCGGTATCCAGGTGGTTGTACGGCGCGAGGCTGGCGCCCGTGTCGAGCACCAATTCGGGTGCGGGCCAAAGGTCGTGGGTGATGGCCTGCCAGCAGCCCGGCGCGCCTCCGGGTCCGCCGCGGGCGTTCACCCGGGGCAGGTTGTCCGGAAACACATAGGGATTCGGCGCGCCACCCACGAGTCCGGCTAGCCCGAGGAGCCCCTGGGTGAGGACGGCGCCGGTCAGGCCCGGGAGGGTGAGTATCCCTCCCAGCCCTGACGTCAGTTCGGTCATGGTTCTCAGCGCATAGCCGTTGCCGCCGCCCGTAGTCGCGTAGGCCGCCGGTTCCTCGTCGTAGTAATTGCGGATGGTGCAGAAGATCTCGGGGCTGTAGGTGTCGAGTAGCTGCGCCGTGGGCAGCAGGTCGGCCGCCCCGCGCTGCAGGTATGGCCCACCGCGCCGGAAGATGTCGGCCCCGGTGTTGCCCAGGCCGGTTGCGGCCAGCAGAGCGGCGTCCAGCTCGGCCTCCTGGCGGTGTAGCGTGCGGGCGGTGATGACCGCGTTGTCCAGCGCGTCCAACAGGTCCGGCGCGGCCTTGGTGTAGGTGTCACCAAGGGCGGCCAACCGTGCGATGTCATGGCGGAGCTGAGGCATCCGCGGATTGACGTCGTCGAGGATGGCGTTGCCATTGATGATCGACTGGCCGAACTTGTCACCCAGGCCGGTCAACGCCTGCGCCGCCGCGGCCAGCGTCAGGTTCACCTTGACCGGGTCCACTTTCTGCACGATCGAGTTGAGCGTGTCGAACAACGTGTTGAACTCCGTGGTCACCGAGCTCGCAATAATCACCTGCTGAGCGCTGATGCGTTGCGGTGTCGGGTCTTTCGGCGAGGTCAGCGACACGTACTTGTTGCCGAAGACCGTGGTGGCCTTGATCTTTGCGTCCACATTGGCTGGAATGAGCGCGATGTATTTCGGTTTCACGTCCATCACGAACTTGGCGGCCGGTGAGCCGTCGCGCTGAATCTCGGAGATGCTGGAGACTCGGCCTATCTCGACGCCGTTGTAGGTGACTTTGGATCCCGGGTCCATCACCAGGCCGGACCGGGGAGCGACCATCGTCAGGGTCGTCTTCGGCGTCAACTCACCGCGGAACTGCAACCAGACGAACCCCAGAACCACCGCTGCAACGACCAGGGACACCGCGGCGGTCGTCTTGTACGGCGGGACGCGCGGCGCGTTCTGCTTGGCGATGTTCGGCGCGGGGGTCGTCATAAGGCCGCTACACGGTGAGATTGAAGTTCGGGCTCTTGCCGTAGACGGCCATCGCGGTCAGCACGACCACCAGGACGATGGTGATCAGCGACAGCCGCATGGATCGTCCGACCGCTTCACCGACGCCGACTGGGCCCCCGGTCGCGGTGTAGCCGTAGTAGCAGTGGGTGGTCATGACGACCACCGCAACGAGGATCACCTCCACGAAAGACCAGCCCACGTCGTTGAGGCGCAGGAAGGTGTGGAAGTAGTGGTTGTACGTGCCCGCGGACTGACCGTAGAAGAACACCGTGGTGACCTGCTGCGACACGAAGGCCAGGGTGACCGCCAGGCCGTAGAGCGGGATGATGACGACGAGCCCCGCGACCACGCGGGTGGACGCCAGGAAGGCGACCGAACGGATGCTCATCACCTCGAGCGCGTCGATCTCCTCGCTGATGCGCATGGCCCCCAGTTCGGCGGTGGCGCCGGCGCCGACCGTGGCGGCCAGTGCCTGGCCGGCGGCCACCGGCGCCACAAACCGAACGTTGACGAGTGCGGCCAGAAACCCGGTGAATGCCTCGACCCCGATGTTGCCCAGCGTCGCGTAGCCCTGGATGGCGACCAGTGAGCCCGCGGACAGGGTGATGAAGCCGACGATGGCGGCGGTGCCACCGACGACTGCCATTGCGCCGGTACCCATGCCCATCTGGGCGACCATCCGCAGCAGCTCTTTCGGGTAGCGGCGCACGGCGAAAGGGATCTGTCCCACCGCACTCAGCGCAAACCACACGATTTGCCCGATTTCGACCATGACCCGTGCCGGGGCTTCCCCGTACCGGTGCAGGGTGGCGGCGGTCCCGGGAAAGCGCACCCGAAGTGCTGCGGCGGTGGAGGTCCCGGTCATGTCAGCGCCCCGTTCCGAACCGGACGCCGATGGTGGTGAGCGCCGCGTTGACTGCGAACAGCGCGATGAAGCAGAGCACGACCGTTTCGTTGACCGCGGTGCCCAGGCCTTTGCTCCCGCCGCGGACGATCAGGCCGCGATAACAGCCCACCAGGCCGGCGATGAGCCCGAACGTTGCGGCCTTGACGAAGGCGATCACCACCTCGGGTAGCCCGGTCAACGCCGTCAACGTGGAGAGGTAGGCACCGCTCGAGACGTTCTGCAGGTAGACGCTGAACAGGTAGCCGCCGCCCAAACCGACGGCGACCACCAGGCCGTTGAGCAGCACGGCAACGATCGTCGAGGCGACGACGCGCGGCACCACCAGCCGGTGGATCGGGTCGATGCCGAGCACCTCGAGCGCGTCGATTTCCTCGCGGATGGTGCGGGCGCCGAGGTCGGCGCAGATGGCGGTGCCCCCGGCGCCGGCGACCACGAGCACCGTCACGATTGGGCCGAGCTGGGTCACCGCGCCGATCGCGGCGCCGGCCCCGGAGACGTCGGCGGCGCCGATTTCGGCTAGGAGCAGGTTGAGCGTGAAGATGAGCAGCACGGTTTCCGGGATGGACACCGCTATCGTCGGCAGCAGCGAGACCCGCATCAAGAACCAGCCGTTCACGATGAACTCGCGCCATTCGAACGGCAGCAGCAAAGCTTTGCCTGTCAGCACGCACATGCGGAAGAAGCCACCGGCCACCTCCGCGCCGGGCCGAATTCGCTCGCCGAGTTTGCCGGCCAATATCGGTGAGGTCGTCATCGACGCGACCCCCGATCCGGCCGGCCGCCCAGGCGCCGGGTTAGGGCATTCGGCTCGAGGGATTCGAGTGCGGCACGGGCGGCATGGAATTCGATGCGGTCTGCGGTCACGTCGGGGGAGTAACAGCCCATCGAATCTCTCTGCGAGACAACGTAATCAGCGGATATCGTCAACGAACGACACGTCCGACTGCGTCGGTCCGTGACCGGATGGGGTTGTACCGCCGGGGGTGGCTGATCGCCGCGGAAAGGATTCTGATCCACGCATTCCTCCCCGCCGACGGACCGGGCCCGCGTCGCCGAGCGCCGCGCCGCCTCCGTTTGCAACACGCAGCAACTATCGCATTAGACCGTACGGTCAGTCAATCAAATGGTCACGCTTTGGCCATTTTCCGTGGTCCCGGCCGCGCCGGTCGGGCCGAAGTGCGCCTTGCACGCCGGGACGCGACCACTTCTCGCCGGGTCGGTTGACTTCCCGTACGGTCTCGCGTCAGCGTCACTGTCAGGCTCACCTGATGCGCGGGAGGAGGCGAATCGATCGCCGGCAGAAGGCGTTAGCCGTTATGCGTTCTGTTGTGCGGCCCCGGCGACCGCGGCCATGGACTCGCGAACCACGGAGATCAGGGGAGTCTCCGGGTTCGCCCACTTCGCGAGCCCGAGGCGGTCAAGCAGTAACCCGCCCAGGAAGACGTCAACGAACGCGGCGCCGACCTGTTCGGGTGTCCACAGGTCGGCGGGACTGAACCACACCCACATCCACTGCAGCGAGCCCCACAACTGGAGCGCCGCCAATTGCACGTCCACGCCACGGAATACGCCGATGTCGATGCCGCTGCGGATCTCGTCAACGGCAAGCGACTGCAATTTGTCGCGCAGCTCGCGGACCTGTTGCATGGCGGGGTCGTCGAACAACTGGACGACCTCGCGTTGGCTTGCCACGGTCGCGTCGCGAGAGGTCACCTGCAGGAGCGCGGAGGTGTAGATGATCGCGGCGATGCGTTCATGCGGGGCGCTCAATCGATCCCACACCAACCGCAATACCTCGAGTTGGTGCGCCAGGTGCGTCTCCTCGAGCTCCTTCAGCATCTGCGCCTTGGTTCCGAAGTGATGCACGATGGTGCCCTTGGACATCCCGAGCTCGTCCGCGATGTCGCCAATATTCGTTCTCTCGTAACCGCGTTCGGCGACGTAGCGGACGAACGCGTCGAGGATCTCGCCACGCCTACCGGGCGACCTGGGCATCTGGAAAACCTTCGGGTAGGGAACTAACCGTACGAACGGTCTATCACACGGCCGGCGCGCTGCGTTAGTCCCCACCGGTTATGTCGCCGATTCGTTGGGAACTCGTTGCGTTGCCGGCGAGCGCGGGCTCGGCGCTCGGCGGCCTGCCCAATGCGTCTCCGAACGAAAGCTACGGTCGAAGCTTTTCAGGTCAGCAGGGGCGGCAGCGTCCGCCCCGGACGCGGTCCGGCGCGGTGACGACAAACATATTGGTTCCGGGCGCCGACTTGATCTCACCCGCGGTGTACACCGTCATGAGTTCTCGGCCATCGCTGTCGGCAATGCACACATAGGTGTCGGTCTCAGCGTCGTAGTCGAAGCTGTCCCATGCCAATACGAACGCCAGGCAGTTACCGTCGCGGTCCGCGACCACGAGCTTGTGCACGCCTGAGTCCTTCAGCAGATCGGCATCCTGCGCGCGCTGCGCAGGTGTCCCGTCGGGCTGGACCTTAACGCTGTTCAACATCGGTGTACTCCCTTGACGACGTCGGCGAGGTGGTATCCGTCTGGTCCGGTCCCTTGTGGGCTGCGGACCTGCAGAAATTGTCCCCCCGAAGACGCGCGTGGGCCAGGGCATTACGACCCCTGTCCAACAGGGCGTAAGTCGGACGGCGACCAGGCCGCGACAACCTTCGGTGCGGCGGAGTCAACTCTCGCCAGTTGTGGACCCGATCGACTGCCAGCTCGGCTCCTTGGGGCGCAAGGCCACCAGCGTCACCCCGGCGGCGAAAATGACGGCGGTCGGCCACGAGAAGCGGCCGTCCGGCGCGAAGCCCGCTTGCGCCAGCCAATGCAGGCCGGCGGCCGTCAGGAGGGCGCCGATCAGCATGACCGCCTCGGCCCAGCGTGCGCGGAACGGCAGGTCGAGCAGGGGCAACGGCGCAGCAAACACCCGTCGCAGCCACCAGAGCACGACCATCTCGATCGCCGTCACCAGGCCGAGAACGGTGATCCACTCCAGCCGGACCAGCCACCAGGCCGCCGTTCCCTCGGGGGGCTGAGGTATCAAACCCGCCGGATACGCGGTGATCGCGACGATCACGACGGGGACCATGTGCCACAGATAAAGGGCCATCACGTTCGCGTTGCCCGTGGACAGCACGTTTCGGACGGGCCGAGGCCGCAACGCGCGGTTCAGCGCCGGGGCGATGGCCACCGCCAGGCCGGCTTGAGTGCAGGCGTAGGCCAGCATCGCCACGGTCGGCGGCGTGGTGTTCTCGATCGCCTCGCCTGGAACGCCGATCATGCTGACGGGATAGGGGCCGATCCGGATGAGCAGGGCAAGCGCAACCGCCGATCCGGCGGCAAGCAGTATCGGCCTACGGCCGGTCAACAGCCCACCCTGCCAAGCGATCCCGAGCTGGTAGAGCAACCCCCAGCACAGCAGGTAGTTGAGCCACCCGACGTAGGGCACGTGCCCGGCCAGTGCCGCGGCGTCGACCAGAACCACGCCCAGGGCGAGAACCAGCGGAGCCTTGAGACCCCAACGGGATTGTGCCGCAACGGCAATCGGCGTCAGCGACACCACCAGCACGTAGACCGCCAGGAACCACAGGTGCATGGCGACCGCCCACCCCGCGTACTCCAGCACGTCGCCGGCGACGCCCCGGGCCTGCAGCACCACCACGACGATCGAGAGCAGCGCAACGTAAACGGTGGTCGGCCCGAGCACGCGAGCGAGCCGGTGCCGAATCCAGGCCTGGCGTGAGAAGCCGCCGGCGCCGCGCCGATGGGCCCACGACACCGCGCCGGCAAAACCGGCCACGAAGAAGAACACGGGGACGGCCTGGAAGATCCAGGTGAGCCACTGCGTCCAGGGCATGTCGAGGAGCGGGTTCTCCCGACCGAACCGCCGGTTGTGGTAAGTCACGGAACCGGCCAGCCAGTGGCCCAGCACGATGAGGACCACTCCCGACACGCGGTAGAAGTCCACCGCCAGGTTGCGGGCCGGACGCGCGGTGTCTAGCTCGTCCACCCGCGCAACGGTACCCGCCCGGTGCCGCGAAGTCGCTCGGCGCAGAATGGCCCCATGAAACCCGCTCACCTCGCCGACCTGCAGGTCGGCCGCCTCGGCCTGGGCGCCATGGGCATGTCCGTGGCCTACGCTGGCGCCGGCAGCGACGACGCCGAATCGATCCGCACCATCCACCGCGCCATCGACCTCGGTGTCACGCTCATCGATACCGCCGAGGTGTACGGCCCCTACGTCAACGAGGAACTCGTCGGCCGGGCGCTGCGCGGCCGCCGGGACGAGGTGGTGCTGGCCACCAAGTTCGGCATGATCTCGCACACCGGCCGCGACGGCCTCGACAGCAGCCCGGCCAGTGTTCGCGCCGCCGTGGACGGTTCCCTGCAACGGCTAGGCACCGATCGCATCGACCTCTACTACCAGCACCGGCTCGACCGCGGGACGCCGATCGAGGACACCGTCGGCGCCCTGGCCGGACTGGTCGGGGCGGGGAAGATCCGGCACATCGGACTTTCGGAAGTGGGTGTGAACACGATCCGGCGGGCCCAGGCCGCGCATCCGATCACCGCCGTGCAATCGGAGTACTCGCTGTGGACCCGGGATCCGGAGGACGGCGTGCTGGCCGTATTGCGCGAGCTCGGCATCGGTTTCGTCGCCTATTCGCCGTTGGGTCGTGGCTTCCTGACCGGAACTATTCGGACCACCGACGGCCTGCCGGACACCGACTTCCGCAAGTCCAACCCGCGGTTCTCCGACGAGAACTTCCAGCACAATCTCAGGTGCGCGGACGAGGTGCGCGACCTCAGCGCCGAGGTGGGTGCGACACCCGCACAGGTGGCGCTGGCGTGGTTGTTGGCGCAAGGTCCAGATATCGTGCCGATTCCGGGAACCAAGCGCGTCGAACGGCTCGAGGAGAACGTCGCGGCCGACAGCCTCGAGCTCACCGCGGACCAGCTGGCCCGGCTCGACCGGCTCACGCCGCCCGCCGGGGGCCACCATGCGGAGGCGCAGATGGCGTGGATCGACCGGTAGGGGGTTCCAAGAAGCTGGTGGTCGACGCCAGCGGGTTTCTCGGGTCGCACGTCACGCGTCAGCTGGTCCAACGCGGCGCAGATGTGCGAGTCATGTTGCGGCGCAGAGCAGTTCCATCTAGGGCATCGACGATCTGTCCGTCGAGCGCTGTTACAGCGACGTGTTCGACGACGAAGCGCCGCGCGCGGCGATGGCGGGCTGCGATGTGGTCTACTACTGCGTCGTCGATGCCCGCATGGCGGTGCGGGCCGACCTGACGAAGTTCGTATACACAAGCACCGCAGGGACTTTGGGCATCAGCGACCACGTGCCCGTCACCGATAAGGATCCGCACAATCGGGACCAGGGCGGCCCGTATATCGAAGCGCGGTTGGCCGGGGAGAACCTGCGGCTTCCTACGCGCGCGACAAGGGGTTGCCCGGCGTGGCGATGTGCTTATCCACCACCTACGGGCCCGGCGACTGGGCGCCCACGCCGCACGGCTCGCTGCTGGCCCTCGTCGCCAGGGGGCGATTGCCCTTCTGCCTTCGCTCCTGTTTCCGAGCGTGGGCCCTGTGGAGGAAAAGTGTTGAAAATGTGTACTTTTCCCCCACGTTCCACGCGTTCACAGCGGGATGCACGGCCGAAGATGCTGGTGCACTATTAACGACTCACGACACTAGTCCGACGTGGCCAGCGCGGCGCGACCGTAGTTCTTCTCGATGAGCGTCCACGGGTCCGCGTACGGACCGCGTCTCTCGGCGCGGCGCTGCAGCCTGAGCCCCACGCGCATCGCCGGCCGCAACAGCGGGCCCAGCGTCCGCAGGACGAGACGCTGGCGGCGGCCCTGGGATTCGGCGATCCACGCCATCGTCTGTTCCCAGTCGTGCTCCGGCGCGCCGCGCCGGCGTCCGTCAGGTCGACGTATTCGGCGACGAAGGTGCCGGGATGGTCGGCGGCCGCCAGTTTGGCTGCGGTGGCCACGGTTTCGTTGGTCCGCAGGTCCGTGGCGATGACGGTCTTGCCGCGGCTCAGCAGGATCTGGCTGCACCGCCTGCCGACCTGACCGAATGCGCCCGTGACGAGAACAGTTGCGCCGGTCATGACTTGATCACCCGGCCGCCGATCTTGGCGATTATCCCGCGGAGCCGGTCGGACAGGTAGACGGAGAACAGGGGAGTGACAAGGTCCTCGCGCAGGCGAGTCAACTTGGAACTCCCGACGAGCCACTGCCCGCCGACGTTCGCGTAGGTCTCGTGGTAGTGCCCGTACCCCACCAGGCTCACTCCCGGGCCGAACCGGACCACGTCCTGCAGCGGCCAGACGCCGGTCGCGGTGGCCGCCGACGTGAACGCGATCTCGGGGGCGTGCACCGGATGTGCGGTGGCCTGGCGCCCCGCCGTCCGAGCGCCTTGCGCGTGAAAGCTACGAAATCGTCGGCCCCTTCGATCACCATGCCGTCCAGTGCTTCGCGACGAGGAGCCGGCAGTAGCGGGCCTTGAGTTGCTTGATCGATTCGATGGCCAGCAGTGCCGCCGCATGGGCGTCGGCCGAAGCGCCGTCCGCGCGCTCCGTCATCGCGGCCCGATCCGTTCCCAGGCCGTATCGGCGTGACGTTTCACTGGCGAAGCGTAAACCGTCAGCCTTTGAAGTAGACAACCTGATGGGTGGTGGCAAGCAGCACGGCGTCCCGCGTCCATACCTGGGCGCTTTGGTCGAAGTAGCCCCGGGTGAACCGGTTGGCGCGGGCGGTGCACAGGACGAAGTCGTTTCCCACGGCGTCGAGTTGGTGCTGATCGGCGAGGAAATACGTGGTCAGGGAGATCGTTCCCGAGGGAACGAAGCCGCCGCGCCGCAGGAATACCCGCGGGTAGAAGATGTCGCACTGCGCGGCGAGCGCCGCGTAGTCCAACCGGCGCTGCGCGGCGTCGCGGACCCACAAGGTGGTGGTGGACGAGTTGCTTGGTTGCGCGTCTTTGCCGGGCATGGCGCCGTCGACGAAACGCATATCGTAGAGGCTCGTCCATCGAACCAGGCCGGGGTCGGCGGACGGGAGATGATTCGGGTCGGGCGCCCCCGGCGGGCTGCTCTCGGTGTCGGCCCAACCGTCACGACGTAGGGCGAACAGCGCGGTCGCCGTCGTCTTGATCTCGCCGTCCTGGCTGAGTTCGACGATCCAGTGCTGATTGCTGCGGTTGGTGCGGGCCGCCCGCAAGGCGATGTCGAAGTCACCGTCGGCGATGGGGGCGGCGTAATTCACGGTCAGCGCCAGCGGCTCGCCGATGCGTTCGGGGTGTGACGCGACGGCGCGCAGGATCACGGCGGCGGTGATTCCGCCGAACGGCCCGACCATATTGGCCCATTCGGGGTGGGTGTGGCCGCGCCTGGTGTCGGGGCCGACGTTCTCGAGGCGGATGGCGTCGTCAAAGGGATGCGTCATGGGCGTCGACCGCAGACTACCGGCGCTGGCCCCTGCGTCTGGCTAGGGGCGGGCGAGAAGCGTCCCGTGAGATACGGTCCGGCGAGCGACAACACCAGGAAAGCGAGGCACGGTGCGCGTGGTCACGACCAAATCCACCGCCGGCTCGTCGGAGACGTTCCGATGCGCATGCAGGACCCCACCGGGTATCCGGACGTAGTCGCCCGCACGGGTGTCGTGCCACGCGAGTCCGTGGTCCGTCGGGATGAGCACCTGCTGGGAGCCGGAGAGGATCAGGAAATCTTCGGCATCAGGGTGGCGATGCAGCGGCACGGTGACGCCCGGAGGGAGCGTGCCGCGCATCACGCAGAACTGACCGTGGTCGTCATCGGACCACGTTACGAACTCGACGGTAGGGCCGAACACCTCGAACGCCTCTCTGGCAGTGCCCCCTGCGATCCGATGCAGGACTTCGCTATTCGCCGACCCAGAATCCATCGGGTGCCCAGCCTTTCCGGTGCGTCGCACGATGCGCCAGCTTCACTAACGGGTCCGCAGATCGAACGGTTCAACAGAAACCATCGACTTAGGTGCGGCTCGCCGCGGCGGCGAAAATGCGAAGTCGGCGACTGTGCGGCCGGCATCCGGCCGGCCCCGCGGATTAACCGACCGCGCCGGGCTTGAGGTGGCTCACCACGAGGCAGTCCAGCATCTCTTCGGAGAAGTAGTGTTCGCAGCCGCGCAGGTACTTCAGGTACCGGTCGTAGACGTGTTCCGAGGTGAATTCGATGGCCCTGTCCCTATTGGACTCCAGCGTGTCACCCCAGAGGTGCAGCGTCCTGATGTAGTGCCGACGCAGCGAAAGGGGTTCTGGTACTTGAAAACCCGCCTTCTCGGCATGCTCGACCATCATGGCGGTGGTCGGAAGCCGCGCGCCAGGGAAGATCTCGGTGATCATGAACTTGATGAAGCGCATCGTTTCGAAGGTCAGCTTCTTGCCGCGGGCGGCCAGATCGTAGGGGTGGTAGCTGACGTTGCTCTGGATGGTCATCCGGCCGTCGTCGGGCATGATGTCGAAGCACCGCTTGAAGAAGTCGGCGTAGTTCTCGTGTCCAAAGTGCTCGAAGGCCTCGATCGACACGATCCGGTCGACGGGCTCGAAGAAGTCTTCCCAGTGCTGCAACCGAACCTCGCGCGACCGGGTGCTGTCGATGGCGCCAAGGACCTGCTCGCAGCGGGCATGCTGGTTGTGGGACAGTGTCAGCCCTATGACGTTGACATCGAATCTTTCGACGGCCCGCTTCATGGTGGTGCCCCACCCGCAGCCGATGTCCAGCAGCGTCATCCCGGCCCTGAGGTCCAGCTTGTCCAGGTGAAGGTCGATCTTGGCGAGCTGAGCCTCTTCGAGGGTGAGGTCCGGGGGCTCGAAGTACGCGCAGCTGTAAGTGCGGCTGGGATCCTGGAAGAGCGCGAAGAAGTCGTCGGAAATGTCATAATGCGCCCAGATGTCTTCCGGGCGCGTCCGTGTCTTCGTCGGGCCACTCGATAGCCCAGCTGTATTCGTCATATTCCCCCGGGGAGATGCACTGCCTGTGCTCGATCCGCACGTCATGATTCCGTGCGAGAAGAAGTCTACGAGGCTGTGCCGCAGGCGGCATTTCGTTTGGCGCAGGGGTGACCCGTGTAACAGCAGGTGCTCGTCATCTGTCGTGGTGGCTCCGGAGAAGGCGCGTATCGAGCGCGAGCGTTGAAGCACGGTCGACGGATCACGCGCCGGGGTCAAGGCCATGCAACGACTGATCCTGGTCATACATCTGTCTGCGTCTGTATGGTGCAAAGACCTTGCTTTGACCTACAGACCTTCGACCTACAGAAGAGGAGAAGGGCAGTGGCAGGACGGTTGGCGGGAAAGGTCGCGTTGATCAGCGGCGGCGCCCGGGGGATGGGCGCCTCGCATGTGCGGACGCTGGTGGCCGAGGGCGCCAAGGTGGTCTTCGGCGACATCCTCGACGACGAGGGCGAGGCCGTCGCCGCCGAAGTCGGTGACGCCGCCCGGTATCTGCACCTCGACGTGACGAAACCTCAGGACTGGGACGCCGCGGTGGCCACCGCCCTCGGTGAGTTCGGTGGGATCAACGTGTTGGTCAACAACGCCGGGATCATCAACATCGGCATCATCGAGGACTATGCCCTCTCGGAGTGGCAGCGGATCCTGGACATCAACCTGACCGGCGTGTTTCTCGGCATCCGCGCCGTGGTCAAACCCATGAAGGAGGCGGGGCGCGGATCGATCATCAACATCTCCTCCATCGAGGGGATGGCCGGGACGATCGCCTGCCACGGCTACACCGCAAGCAAATTCGCGGTGCGCGGGCTGACGAAGTCGGTGGCATTGGAGCTGGGGCCCAGTGGAATTCGCGTGAACTCGATTCATCCCGGGCTGATCAAGACGCCGATGACCGAGTGGGTGCCCGACGACATCTTCCAGACGGCGTTGGGTCGCGCCGCCGAGCCCCGGGAGGTGTCCAGCCTGGTCGTCTACCTGGCCAGCGACGAGTCCAGCTATTCGACCGGTTCCGAATTCGTCGTCGATGGCGGCACGACCGCCGGGCTGGGGCACAAGGACTTCTCCGCGGTCGACGTCGGTCAGCAGCCGGAATGGGTCACCTAGACGAGTTCACCCTCTTCGAGACTGCGGCCGCTGCGTCGAAACTGCGGCCATTGCTGGGGATTCGTCGTTCAGGGCGCGCTGAGCGCAGTTCCGGCGCGACCAGCGCAGGCTCGGGCGCAGTGCTACCCGAACCGACGTCAGCGGGCCCCCGCCGCGACGGGCTCGCCGGCCTTCTCGAGCGGCGCGGGCCAGGGCGACGCAACGGGCCGCTGGCGGACGCGTTGCGGCCACCAGAACCACTTGCCCAGCAGCGCGGCGATGGCGGGCGTCATCAACGACCGCACGACAAGCGTGTCGAAAAGCAGGCCCAGACCGATCGTCGTGCCGACCTGCCCGATGACCGTCAGCTCACTCACCGCCATCGTCATCATCGTGAAGGCGAACACCAGCCCCGCCGACGTGACAACGGATCCGGTCCCGCCCATGGCTCGGATGATGCCGGTATTCAGGCCGGCGTGGATCTCTTCCTTGAACCGGGACACCAAGAGCAGGTTGTAGTCGGCGCCGACGGCGAGCAGGATGATGACCGACATCGCCAGCACCATCCAGTGCAGTTCGATGCCGATCAGGTGTTGCCAGATCAGCACCGAGAGGCCGAAGGACGCCCCGAGCGATAGCAAGACGGTGCCCACGATCACCGCTGAGGCGACCACGCTGCGCGTGATGATCAACATGATGATGAAAATCAGGCAAAGCGAGGCGATCCCGGCGATCAGCAGGTCGTAGTCGCTGCCATCCTGCATGTCCTTAAAGGTTGCCGCGGTGCCGCCGAGGTAGATCTTGGAGCCTTCCAGGGGGGTGCCCTTGAGCGCTTCGTAGGCGGCCTTCTTGATTGCTTCGATGTGCGAGACGCCTTCCGGCGTCATCGGGTCGCCGTCGTGGCTGATGATGAAGCGCACCGCGTGGCCGTCGGGGGGCAGGAAGTTCTTCATGCCCTTCTTGAACTCGGCGTTGTTGAAGGTCTCCGGTGGCAGGTAGAACGAGTCGTCGTTCTTGGAGGCGTCGAACGCCTTGCCCATGGCGTTGGAGTTCTTCTGGGCCTCGTTCTGCTGATCCTGCAGGCCCTTCTGGGTCGAATACATGGTCAGCATCGTGGTTTTCATGGCCTTCATGTTCTCGATCATCGACGGCATCAGCGCCACCATCTGCGGCATCAGAGCGTCGAGGCGATCCATGACGGGCAGCAGGCTCTGGATGTCATCGGTCATGGTGTCGACGCCGTCGAGGGCGTCGAATATGGATCGGAGCGAAAAGCACACGGGGATGTCGTAGCAGTGTCGTTCCCAGTAGAAGTAGCTGCGGATGGGCCGGAAGAAGTCCTCGAAGTCCGCCATGTGCTGGCGTAATTCCTCGATGTCCATGGTCATGTCATGCATCTTCTTGACCATGATGTGCGTAGTGTCGGCCATCTGCGCGGTGATGCTCTGCATCTTGACCATGCTGTCGATGGTCGTCTGCATCATGTCGGCCTGGTGCAGCATGTCGGCCATCAGATCTGCTTGGTACTTCTGGTTCATCTGCTGGCTGACGCCCTGCATGCTGATCTGGAAGGGGATCGAGGTGTGCTCGATCGGCGTGCCCTGCGGCCGGGTGATCGCCTGAACGCGGGAGATTCCGGGCACCCGGAAGATCGCCTTGGCGATCTTGTCGATGACCAGGAAGTCCGCGGAGTTCCGCAAATCGTGGTCGCTCTCGATCATCAGGAGCTCGGGGTTCATTCGCGCGTTCGAGAAGTGCCGGTCGGCCGCCGCGTAGCCGGCGTTCGCCGGTAGGTCGGCGGGCAGGTATTTGCGATCGTTGTAGTTGGTTCTGTATCCGGGCAGGGTCAGCAGACCGACGAGTGCGATCGCGATCGTCATGATCAGCACGGGGCCGGGCCATCGGACGACGACGGCGCCGATCTTGCGCCAACCCCGAATGCGTTGCGCCCGCTTCGGTTCGAGCGTCTTACGAAAACGCGACGCCACCGAGATGACCGCGGGACCCAGCGTCAAGGCCGCCGCGACCACGACCACCATGCCGATCGCCAACGGGATGCCCAGCGTCTGGAAGTAGGGAAGGTTGGTGAAGTGCAGGCAGAACGTCGCGCCCGCGATGGTCAGTCCGGAACCGAGCACCACGTGAGCGGTGCCGTGATACATCGTGTAGTAGGCGTCTTCTCGCGATTCGCCGACTGACCGGGCTTCCTGATATCGCCCGATCAGGAAGATCGCATAGTCGGTCGCGGCCGCGATCGCCAGCGTGACCAACAGGTTCGTGGCGAAGGTCGAGAGCCCGATGATGTTGTAGTAGCCCAGGAAGGCCACCATCCCGCGGGCCGCGGAAAGCTCTAGCACGACCATCACCAACGTGAGCAGTACGGTGACGATCGAGCGGTAGACCATCAGCAGCATCGCGATGATCACGATGAACGTGACGGTGGTGATCACCTGCAGGCTGCGGTCACCGGCAATGTGCTGATCCGCTTGCACCGCGGCCGGTCCGGTGACGTAGGCCTTGACCCCGTTGGGCGGGGGCATGCTCTTGACGATGTCTTGCACCGCCTCGACCGACTCGTTGGCCAGGGCTTCACCCTGGTTGCCGGCGAGGTAAACCTGGACGTAGGCGGCCTTGCCGTCGTTGCTTTGGACGCCCGCGCCACTTAGCGGATCGCTCCACATGTCCTGAACGTGCTCGACGTGTTTGGTGTCGGCGTCCAGCTTCTTGACCATCTGGTCGTAGTAGGCGTGGGCGTCGGCGCCCAACGGATTCTGGCCCTCGAGAACGATCATGACCGAGCTGTTCGACTTGTACTCGCCGAACACCTCGCCTATGTGCTTCGTCGCCATGACCGACTGCGCGTCGTCCGGGCTCATCGAGACCGAGCGCATCTTCCCGACCTCGTCCAGCTGCGGGACGATCGTGTTCAGCACGGCGATGATCGCGATCCAGGCCAGGACGATGGGCACGGCGAACGTCCGGATGAATCGGGGGATGGCCGCGCGCCGCGCGTGTCCGGCGACAGGCAGGGTGTCGGTGCGGGCGTCGTCGACGTGTGTGCTCATGCGGATTTCACCAAACAAAAGGTCAGGGCGTGCACGCCGTCGGTTATCTTCTCGTCCTTGACTTCGTCGTCGATCGTGATGCGACAGCCGAGGCGGTCACCGTCGCTTTGCGCCGAGAGGTTGGGGAACACCGACGGCGCGGTCGTGCTGAGGACCAGCGTCCAAGGCAACGGAGCATCGTCGATCCGCTTGGGGTCGGCGGACAGATCCAGGTAGTTCACGTTGGCGTGGCTGGCCGAGCCGAACACCTCGTATTTGACGACCTTGGGCTTGAATGGCTTGGAGTCCTCCTGCCGCGGGCTCGTTAGGACGCCGGTGTCATTGGCTATGAAGAAAGACTTGACCCGCGCCACGGTGACGCCGCCGACCACCACGACCGCGATGATCAACAGCGGCAGCCACGCATCGCGCACAAGCTTGGAGATCCGCACGTGCCTGGATCCCTCCCCTCGTGATTCAGCGGCACCGTCGTCGCCTTCGGGCCTGGTTCTGCGGTTGTCTTACGCGCGCTCACCGCGTCACGGAGCGCCGCAATCGCCTGGGGTGGGTGAGGATCGCTACTGAAGCATCCTACATCGCATGCATTATTTGCAGTCAATGCAAGAAGGTGATCTACCTAACTGCGGCGGCCTCACTCCGCAAAGATGCTGTTAACCAGCGCCGCCGCGCTCTCGACATAGGGCATCGGCGTGTCGTCAGCGTCCCGCGGTTCCCCGCTGGCCCAGTGCTCGATTCCCGAACGCACCGCGGTGAGCGCCAGCGCGGCGATCAGCGCGGGCACCTCGTCGTCGGACCGCATGCCTTGGCGGCGGGCGACGATGTCGGTCAGCTGGATCTGGAACCGCTCCAGCTCGGCCAGGAATGCCGCCAGCACGGCGGGGGAGGTCTTGGCGAGTTCGAGCATGCCTGCGGCCTGTTCGCGCCGCGGGGGCAGGTCGCGGAGGTGGTGCGCGGCCAGGGTGATCAGTTCCGCCAGCACCACCCGGTAGGGGGCGGCTCCAGCAGCGACGAACTCCTCCGCCAGTTCCGGGGGGAGGTCCGAGGGGCCGTATGCGAGCGCCGACTCCTTGGTGGGGAAGTAGTTGAAGAACGTGCGGGTGGAGATGCCCGCCTCGGCGCAGATCTCCTCGATGGTGACCTTGTCGAAACCCCGGTCAGTCGCCAGGCGCACCGCGGCGTTGCGGATGTCCGCGCTGGTCTGGCGGCGGCGCCGCTCGCGCAGGCCCACCTGGTTCGACATGCAACCCATAGTTGCACGATACGCAAACTTTGCAGTCGACTCGTCGGCACCCGCCGCTACCGCTGGGCGAGCGCGTGCCGCAGGTGACCGCATTGACTGGCGAAGAAGGCCACTGACGCCGGCGCCTTGTCGGCGATCTGGTCGAACGCGTGGAAGGCGCCCGGGACGATCTCCTCGTGCACGGCAACACCCGCCGCACGCAGGCGCCGGGCGTACTCGAGCGACTCCTCGTAGAACAGGTCCAGCGTTCCGATCCCGATCCAGGTTGGCGGCAGGCCGGACAGGTCCGTGCGACGCGCGGGGGCCGCCTCTCGGGGGTCTGCCCCGTTCAAATACCACCGCCACGCCAGCTGGTTGTCCTGTCCGGTCCACATGAGGCGCTTGCGGCCGTCACCGTCCGCGCCGGTGCGGTCGTCGAGCATCGGATACACCAGCAGCTGGTAGGCGAGGTCAATCTCGCCGCGATCGACTGCTCGCTGGGCGAGCGCCGCGGCGAAACATCCACCGGCGCTGGCGCCGCCGACACCGATGCGCGCTGGGTCGACCCATGGTTGGCGGGTCAGCCACGACAACGCCGCATAGCAGTCCTCGAGCGGTGTCGGATAGGGGTGTTCGGGAGCCAGCCGATGTTCCACCGCGGCGATCGCAACATCGGTGCGCCGCGACAGCTTGCGCAGGAACTTGTCGTCCTGGGTGGCCGTGCCCATCAGGGTGCCGCCGCCGTGGATCCAGAGCAGCGCGGGCGCTCGGTCGGGGAGGCTCGGCGGACGGTGCAGGCGGACGCTGACGTGTTCGTCGACCCGGGCCACCGGGACGTCGCGCAGCCGGCCCGCGCTCCCCAAGAGCCGCATGAGCACCCGTTGGATCTTGTAGCCGCGATGCAGCGCATAGCCCCGTGGCGCGAGGCGTGCGGCCTTGCGCAGACCCGGATCGATTACTTCAGGTGAGGTAAATACGTTGTGGGGCAGAGTATCTGACATCTTGCGCTCTCTGATCCGGTCCGCCGACAGGCATACCGACCATACAGGACGCGTGAGGTGTCCGTGAGGGTCCGCGATCGCTGATTGGCCGGTCACGACAGGGGGTATCCGGTGCCGTGTCTTCAGCCCTGACCAAGATCGTCAGTGTCCTGGACCCGCGCACCGGGGATGTCGCAACCCAGGTGCCCATCACCGAACCGTCCGACTGCGACGCGGCCATCGACCGCGCGGCGGCCGCCGCCGGCGCCTGGGCCCGCACGTCACCGGCCGACCGCGCGGCCGCGGTGGCCGCCGCGGCCGCCGATGTTGCCGCCGCCGCCGACGAGCTCGCCGAACTCAACGAGCGGGAAACGGGAAAACTGCGCGGCGACGCCCGCGGAGGTGTCGACGCCGGAGTCGGCACGCTCCTGCAGTACGCCCAGCTCGGCCCGCTGCATCGGGGCCGGGCGCTGCAGGGCGGGTGGTCGGCGACCGATCTGATGGTTCCCCAGCCGCGCGGCGTGGTCGCGGTGTTGACGCCCTGGAACGATCCCGTCGCCGTGGCCGCCGGGTTGCTCGGGGCCGCCCTGGTCACCGGCAACACCGTCGTGCACAAGCCGAGCGAGCGTTGCCCGCAGACCGGACGCCGATTCGCCGAGCTGCTGGCCGCCCGGCTGCCCGCGGGCGTGCTGGAGATCGTCGACGGCGACGGAACCGTGGGCGCTCACCTGGCAGAGGCCGAGCGCGTCGACGTCGTCGCGCACGTCGGCGGTAGCGCCGCGGGTCGGCAGATCGCGCGGGCCTGCGCCGAGCGTGGGGCCAAGGCGCTGCTGGAAAATGGCGGGAACGATGCCCTGATCGTCGACGACAACGTGGACCCCGGCTGGGCGGCCAGCCAGGCCGCGCTGGGCGCGTTCGCCAACGCCGGGCAGATCTGCGTGTCGGTGGAGCGGATCTACGTCGTGCAATCGATCGCCGACGTGTTCCTCGACGCTCTGGTGCGTGAGGCATCCGCGTGGGCGGACCGCATCGGCCCGTTGGTGGACGAGCGACACCGCGAGCACGTGCACGCGCAGGTGGAGGATGCGACGCGGCGTGGTGCCGGCGTGTTGATCGGCGGCCAGCCCCAGCCGGGCCCCGGCACGTTCTACCCGCCGACGGTGCTGGCCAACTGCACGCCCGACATGCAGATCATGTGCGAGGAAACCTTCGGGCCCGTCGCGCCGGTGCGGCTGGTGCCGGACTTCGACGCCGCCCTGGTCGAGGCGGCCGACGACCGCTACGGGTTGGCCGCCACCGTTCTGACCGGCGACATGGCGCACGGCCAGGAGGCATGGCGCAGCCTCCCGGCCGGAACGGTCAAGATCAACAATGTGTTCGGCGGCGCGCCCGGCGGAGCCTCGGAGCTCCGCCGAGCCAGCGGGACCGGCTTCGGTTTCGGGCCCGAGCTGCTCGACGAGATGACGGCGGTCAAGGTCGTGCACTGGTCGGCACCAGTGATCGACCCGACCGCCTAGCCCGACTTGGCCCAAACACCGTCCTTGGGCCGGCCGACTCGGGCCGCGCCCTCTGACGGTTTGTCATTCGAAAGGCCCGTCATGCCCGGGGGGCGACTTAGCCGAAACTTGTCGTACCGGGCTGTGATGATGGTGTTGTGTTGTTGACCGCATCTTCGCCCGCCGCGGCTGTGAGGCCTGCTGATCGGCTTGACGTGTTGTTCGGAGAGTTGGCGGAGTTGGCGGGTCAGCGCAACGCGATCGATGGGCGCATCGTGGAGATCGTCGCGGAGTTGGATCGCGACGAGCTGTGCGGTATGACGGGGGCGCGGTCGGTCGCGGCGCTGGTGGCCTGGAAGTTGGGGTGCTCGTCGGCCAACGCCCACACGATCACCACCGTGGCGCGCCGGGTCGAGGAGTTTCCGCGCTGCGCCCAGGGCCTGCGCGAGGGGCGGCTGTCGCTGGATCAGGTCGGCGTCATCGCCGCCCGCGCCGGGGCCGGATCCGATGAGCACTACGCTCAGCTGGCCCACGTCGCCACGGTCAATCAGCTACGCACCGCGATCAACCTCGAACCCCGACCCCAACCCGAGTCTCGCCCGCAGCCGCAGCCCGCGATCAGCAAAACCTCGCACGGGGAGTCCACCTGCTGGCGGATCAGCCTGCCGCCCCCCGACGCGGCGAAGTTCGAAGCCGCCCTGGCGTCTCACCGCGACGCGCTGATCGCCGAATGGAAGCACGATCACGGCGAGCGCGCCGAGGATACGACGCCGCCATTGCCGGGCACCCTGGAGGCGTTTCTGCGTCTGGTCGACGCCGGCTGGGATGCCGAGGCCACCCGCCGCCCACACGGCCACCACACCACCGTGGTGGTGCACGTCGACGTCGACCAGCGCGCCGCCACGCTGCACCTGGGCCCGCTGCTCACCGACGCCGAACGCCAATACCTGACATGTGATGCCACCTGCGAGGTCTGGTTCGAACGTCACGGTGAGCCGATCGGCGCGGGACGCACGACCCGGGTGATCTCCCGGCGGCTGCGCCGCGCCCTTGAACACCGCCACCGCAGCTGCGTCGTGCCCGGCTGTGGGGCCACGCGCGGCCTGCACGCCCACCACCTGCGCCACTGGGAAGACGGCGGCCCCACCGAATTGGCCAACCTGGTCCTGGTTTGCCCCTTCCACCACCGACAACACCACCACGGCGACATCACCCTCTCCGGTCCCGCCGACCACCTCACCATCACCGACAGTTCCGGCCGCCCCCTGAGCCCCGGATCGCTCGCGCGCGCACCCGCGCTGGCCCCGCCCGCCGTCGCGCCCTACGCCGGACCCACCGGCGAACGCGCCGACTGGTGGTGGTACCAACCCTTCCAACCACAGGCACCACCAACCAATAACTAGGCCGGTTGCCGGCGGGGCTGAGCGTCGCTTCGGCGAGACACCCCGGCCCCGGTAGCTGCGATGGTTCAATGATCGGCGTAGGTTCTTCCGATGCAGTCGATCTGGCAGCGGCGCGTCGATGTCGCGGACTGGGACGCGGTCGCGGCCGAGTTGAACGACGTTGGCGGAGCGCTGCTTCCGCCTCTCATTTCCCCCGACGAATGCCAGGCCGTCCGCGCACTCTACGACGACGACAGCAACTTTCGCGCCACCGTGGACATGGGCTGTCATCGCTACGGACGAGGGGAGTACCGCTACGTCAATCGGCCCTATCCGCAGCCGATCGAAGAATTGAAGCAGGCGCTATATTCTCGGTTGCTACCGATCGCTCGTGACTGGTGGACCAAACTGCGCCGCGACACCCTGTGGCCTGACTCCCTCGACGACTGGCTCGAAATGTGCCACCGCGCAGGGCAAACCAAGTCCACTGCGCTCATGCTCAAATACGGTGTCGGCGACTGGAACGCGCTTCACCGAGACCTCTACGGCGACCTTGTCTTCCCGCTGCAGGTCGTCATCAATCTCGACGAGCCGGGAGTGGCGCACACCGGGGGTGAGTTTCTCCTCGTCGAGCAACGGGCGCGGGCCCAATCCCGGGGAACGGTGACGTCGCTGCCGCGGGGACACGGCTACGTCTTCACCACGCGGGAACGGCCCGTTCGCTCAACCCGGGGATGGTCGATCGCCCCGGTGCGGCATGGGGTCTCGGTCGTTCGTTCGGGTGAGCGTTACACGCTCGGCCTGATTTTCCACGACGCCGCCTAGGCGCACCGCCCGATTGGCCCGCGCGGCGTCACCGCCCATCCGGGCTGCCGGGATGCCGGCTCCCGGGCAACATCGGGGCTGCCGGTCCGGCGCCGAAGTCGTTGCCACGCAACGTGGTCAGCCCCGCCACCGGTCGTCCGGCACTCCCGCCCGCGGGTTCCCCTTCATGATTTGCGGTGGCGGTGCGGCGCTTGGTGTAGCGGCCGTCGCGGCGGCCGAAGTTGCCTGATAGGTGGCCATCGTGGCGGCGGCTTGGATCCACATTCGCGCGTAGTCGGCCTCGTTGAGGGTGATCGGGATGCTGTTGATGCCGAAAAAGTTTGTCGCCACCAGTACGCCGTGGACCGCGTGATTTATCGCGAGTTCGGCCAGAGTCGGCATGCCGGCTAACGCCGCCGTGTAGGCCGTCGCCGCCGTTTCGTGCTGCGTCGCCCGCGCGGCGCAGTCTGCGCCGGCTTGCAGCAGCCACGCCACGTACGGGGCGTGGACAACCACATATTGCGCGGCGCTCGGGCCCTGCCACACCATCGCCTGTACGTCTACGAGTACCGCGGCGAGGTCGCCCGCGACCGCCGCATACTCGCGGCTCAACGCGGTCCACGCGGTGGCCGCGGCCAGCAGCGAGCCGGGTCCTGGCCCGCTCGAAAGCAGCCCGGAGTGCAACCCGGGCGGAAAGGCCATCCAGGTCGGTGCTGTCACCTCAGGCTGGCCGTATCGAGAAACGTTGCGTCACAGGTAAGTCGATGGCGCCGCACCTGGGTCCACCCGCGCCCACGCAGCCCCCTTTTGACCAAAGTTGACGAGGCGACTCATACCGCCGACAACAGTATACGTAGTACGCAATCCGCAGATGCGGGGTAAAGGCTGTGTAAGATATGTATATACGGCAATTATCGGCATATTGATCCGTATTGCCGCAGAACTGAGCAGCGGAGGTTCGCGCCGGCGCACACCCACCGGCTGAAGGCCTTGGTCCTGCCAAGGTGTGGTCCTTCGACCCTTCGACGCGAAGGACCGTCGCGCCACACTCGGTGGATGACGCAGTTTGACGGTGCCGGTGAGGGTGAGCGTCTATTGGCCGATCGGCTGGTTTCGTTGCGGGGCAACGAAAGGCTGTTCGACGACCGGGCGGACGCCGGGAGGCGTTTGGCCGAGCGCCTCGCGTCTTTGCGCGGCCAGGACGTGGTGGTGTTGGGACTGCCCCGCGGCGGCGTTCCGGTTGCCTTTGAAGTCGCCAAGGCGCTGAACGCCCCGCTGGACGTTCTCGTGGTTCGCAAACTCGGGGTGCCGTTCCAGCCGGAACTGGCCTTCGGTGCGATCGGGGAGGGCGGCGTTCGTGTGATCAACCAGGACGTCGTTCGGGAAATCCGTTTATCCGAGGAGGACATGGCAGCCGTCGAGGCGAAGGAGCGCGCGGAGGTTGAGCGCCGCTCCGCGCGGTTCCGCCACGACCACGAACGGATTTCCTTGGCGGGGCGGACCGCACTCATCATCGATGACGGTGTCGCCACCGGCGCGACGGCCGAGGCGGCCTGCGAGGTGGCGCGCGCTCAGGGCGCCAGTCGGGTGATTCTCGCGGTTCCGATCGGTGGAGGCGACGTCTTCGCACGCCTTTCCAGGTACGCCGACGAGGTGATCTGCATGCACACGCCCGCCTTCTTCTTCGCCGTCGGGCAGGGTTACCGCAACTTCACCCAGACCTCGGACGCCGACGTGGTCACGCTGCTTGACCGAGTGCGGGAAGGGTTCGGTGACCCGCCTGCCGATGCCGCAGCCGACGACCCACCGCTGCGTGACGAGGAAGTTCGGGTCAGCGCCGGTCCCGTGACCGTCGCCGGGCACCTGAAGGTTCCGCAACGGCCCATCGGAATCGTCGTCTTCGCGCACGGAAGCGGAAGTAGCAGGCACAGCGCCCGAAACCGTTATGTGGCGGAGGTGTTGAACGGCGCGGGCATTGCCACACTGCTGTTCGACCTCCTGACGCCCGACGAAGAAGTCAATCGCGCCAACGTCTTTGACATAGAGCTGTTGGCCCGACGGCTGGTGGACGTCACGATTTGGCTGGCGACCCAGCGCGAGACGGTCGGCCTCCCGATCGGCTACTTCGGTGCCAGCACCGGAGCCGGCGCGGCGCTGGCGGCGGCCGCCGATCCGCGGGTGAAGGTGAGCGCCGTCGTTTCGCGGGGCGGTCGACCCGATCTGGCTGGTTGGGCGTTGACCAAGGTTCAGGCGCCGACGCTGCTCATCGTGGGAGGGCGGGACGATGTTGTCCTCGGGCTGAATCGGCAGGCGAAGTCGATGATGCCCGGCGTGTGCAAGCTCATGGTCGTTCCGGGCGCGACTCACCTCTTCGAGGAGCCCGGCACCCTCGAGCAGGTAGCTGTCCTCGCCCGCCGTTGGTTCGTCGAGCACCTCAGTCGAGTGGTCGCGACGGCCCAAAGCCGTTGAAGTCCCGCGGCACAATCTCATCAGCCGATTTCGGCGCGAAGCCCTTCGTGTCTCTGCTCGAGTTCGCTGCTCACGCCGGTGAAAAGGTCGTGCGCGTCGGCGTCGACGGCCCTCAGCCTGACGCGCAGCACGCCCGATCGCCTATCGATGACGATGCTGCCGGACGGCCGCAGCGGGTACTCGTTCGAGCCCGGGGCGCCGGCACTCAGCTCAAGCCCGTGGTCGTCCCTCAGCCGGTCAGCCAGGGCCGTCACAACCTCTTCTTCAAGTTCCGTGGCATCGACTGTCTCGGGCACGGTCACCGTCAGGGTGGTCACGAGGGCGACGCTACCAGCCTGGGAGGCCAACACTGTTGGACGCATAGGGCCGACCGGGGGAGTTGCCGCCGACTCCGCCGGCTCAACGAGCGCCTTTTCCGGTCGAACGCCTTCCTGGAAGGGACGAATGACCCTAGGCGGGCGTACCGCGCCGCGTTTAGCTTCGAAGTGCCCGGTCCAAAAACGATTGGGCTTCAGGATGATTCAAGGAGTCCCGCGATGACCGTCGACGACATGGCCGCTAACCGATGAGCGCCCCCTACGGTGGAACCAGTCCGGCCGCGGGCGAATACAGCACAGACGATGACAACCAGCTCCAGCCGGAGGACACCCTCATCGACCGCGGCATCGATGACATGCTCGACGAGGGTTATTCACCGCCCGAGCGACCGTATGGACGCGGCGCCTTTGGACCGGCCGAAACCATGGACCAGATACTGGCCGAGGAAGAGCCGGATCCGGCCTCCCGGATCAACGTCGTGACCGACCAAGCCGAGCGGCAGCGCTCGGACGCCTTGGAGCGCGAATTCGAATTCCCGGAGCGGCGCGAAGTAGGTCGTGAACGCGCGGGCCGTCTAGTCGCCCCGGACCACGGATTCGGCGCGGACGTCGACGACGAGTTGGTCGCCGAGGACGTCGGGATCAGTGGCGGCTCAGCATCCGCCGAGGAAGCGGCCGTCCACATCATCGACGACGAAGACTGACGCACCGCGCGAAAACGACTTCGGGCCAACGGGTTCGGCTGGCCCGGCAAGATCTACGATGTCCGACTCAGGGCGGGACACTTGAGCATGAAGATTTGGATACAAATCCGGGATCAAGATGACGACGACGAATACCCGGATGGCGCTACCTATGAAATCGCCCCCGGCGGGGTGTTAAAGGTAACCAGCGGTACGGATATTCACCTCTACAGCCCCGCTCGCTGGCTAGAGGCCACGATTGACTCTCGCCCAGCGGGGGAGCGTGCCGAGGCCGGCGAAGAGCTGAACGACGAGCTTAATTGGCAGTAACGGCCGCCCTCAGAAACGAACGACCGAGCCGCTCAGGGGCGTTGTGGCGCGGGCGCAGCCTTCTCGGGGCGGTCAGAGAACGCCGGGTACTCGACCGGCTTGCTGGAGGCCTCCGATGAAGCGACGTGCTCCGGTGCTTCCGGGTGGGAGAAAAGGTTCGAGTTGTCCATGTGGATCCTTAAAAATGAATCTCGGCCGGTGCGCGGTGTTGACGAACGGACGACAATCGCGCACTGATCCCTCTGCTGATGCGCTTACGATTCGCGGTGACCGCGAGAAAGATGGTTCATCCCCAACTGTACAGGGAGCCCGCGCGGCGCAGGTGGGGCACCTCGGCCGTGGCGGCGAGTGCCGTGGTCGGCGTGATGTATGCTGATGTGAACGTTGGTCGTCAGTGCGACGGCCGGCACGTCGTGAAACGTTTCTTCACCCTTCCGGTGTCCGCCCTGAACCAGTGGCTGACGCACTCAATCCGGCAGTTCGTATCGCGGCGATCGATTTTGCCCACCGGCAATCTCGCCACCTTGTGCTGACCGACCGCGTGCATCGTCGCCGCCAACTCGGCACAACCGAATGCTGAAAGACATCAAGTGACTACTGGCAAAACCTTTGCCGATCTTGGCGTGCGCGAATCACTCATCGGAGTGCTCGCCGACCGTGGAATCACCCATCCGTTTCCGATCCAGGTCGAGACACTCCCCGACACACTCGCCGGCCGGGACGTCCTCGGCCGCGGCAAGACCGGCAGCGGTAAGACGCTCGCCTTCTCGCTCCCGATGGTCAGTAGGCTGGCCGGCCGCCCGCGCCGCCCGTCGCGCCCCGCGGGTCTGGTGCTGGCCCCGACCCGGGAACTCGCCAGCCAGATCACCGCGACGCTGGAGCCCCTGGCCGCCGTCAACAATCTCCGGGTGACCACGATCTTCGGCGGCGTGCCGCAAGGCAGGCAGGTGGCGGCGCTGAAGTCGGGCGTCGACATCGTCGTGGCCTGCCCCGGTCGCCTCGAAGACCTGATGAAGCAACGCTTGGTCAGCCTCGACTCGGTCGAAGTGACGGTCATCGACGAGGCCGACCACATGGCCGACCTCGGCTTCCTGCCCGGGGTCACCCGCATTCTGGCGGCCACCCCGAGCGGTGGCCAGCGGCTGCTGTTTTCCGCGACCCTCGACAACGGCGTCGACAAGCTCGTCAATCGCTTCCTGCATGATGCGGTGCTGCATTCCGTCGACAGCTCTGACTCGCCGGTCGCCGAGATGACGCACCACGTCTTCCATGTCACGGGCGTGGAAGCCAAGAAGGAATTGGTCCACCGGCTGGCTTCCGGCACCGGTCGCCGAATTCTTTTCATGCGCACCAAACATCAGGCGCGCAAGTTGGCAAGGCAGTTGACGGAATCCGGGGTGCCCGCAGTTGACTTGCACGGCAACCTATCTCAGCCGGCCAGGGACCGTAACCTCGCGGCCTTCGCGGCTGGTGAGGCCCGAGTGTTGGTGGCGACCGACATCGCCGCGCGTGGAGTCCATGTCGACGGAATCGAATTGGTGGTACACATTGATCCGCCGGCCGAGCACAAGGCATACCTGCACCGGTCCGGACGCACTGCACGGGCCGGCAACGCGGGCGACGTCGTGACGGTAGTGCTGCCCGAGCAGCGCAAGGACGCTCAAGTGCTGATGCGCCGGGCGGGCATCCGCGTGACCCCGCAGGAGGTCACCGTCGACTCGGCCGCTGTGCACGCGGTGGCCGGTGAGGTGGCGCCGTACCGGGCTCCCGCACCGAGAAAGACGGTGCCCCCGCCCGCGTCGCCGTCGCGCCGTTCCGGTTCGGCTAGCCGGGGACGGAGTCGCCGCTCAGGCCGCAGGGCCTGAATGGCATTGCGCCACAATTCCTTTAAATTTTGGGCCGGCACATGTTACGCTGGCGCGTCGGATGTTTAAGGTACATCCGCATTGAAATGAGAGAAGTAAGTAAATGGCACAGGGAACTGTGAAATGGTTCAACGGTGACAAGGGCTTCGGCTTCATCACCCCTGACGACGGTGCGAAGGACCTCTTCGTCCACTACTCCGAGATCCAGGGGAATGGCTACCGCTCACTCGAAGAGAACCAGCGAGTTCAATTCGAGGTTCAGCAGGGAGCCAAAGGACCCCAGGCAGTAGGAGTTTCTGCCGTCTAAGAAACCCCATACCTGGCAGTGGGCTGGTGCGACTCTCGCGCCAGCCCACTGGCGTTTCCAGGGCCGGCACGCCCGGCCCTGAGCCCGCCCTCGCCCATTGCGACAATGGTTCCCATGGCTGAACAGAGCATCTGGATGCAGAAGGTTGCGGCCAACCCCAATCACTCGCGCTGGTACATCGAGCGCTTCCGTTCGATGGCGCGCGCCGGCGAAGATCTGGTGGGCGAGGCCCGCATGGTGGACGCAATGGCATCGCGCGGCGCCCGCATCCTCGATGCCGGGTGCGGCCCGGGCAGGGTGGGCGGCTACCTGGCCGAGGTCGGTCACCAGGTGGTCGGCGTCGACGTCGACCCGGCGCTCATCGAGGCGGCGGAGCAGGACCATCCCGGACCGCGTTGGCTCGTTGGCGACCTTGCCGATCTCGACTTGCCCGCGCGCGGCATCGACAAACCGTTCGACGTGATCGTGATGGCGGGCAACGTCATGACGTTTCTTGCCCCCGGCACCCATGTCCGGGTGCTGACGCGGCTGCGTGCCCACCTCGGTGCCGACGGTCGCGCGGTGATCGGTTTCGGCGCCGGCCGCGGTTACGAGTTCGCGCAATTCCTTGATGATGCGGCTGAGGCAGGGTTGGTGCCTGACCTGTTGCTGTCCGCCTGGGACCTGCGACCCTTCAACGAGGACTCGGACTTTCTGGTGGCGATCTTCCGGATGGCGTAGCCAAAAAGGAAGTCGTCCCATCCGGCCGGCCTGCGCAGGCCGCGTGCGGCGCCGGCAGCGCCGGGTTTAGACCGCCGCGAATCAGGTAATCAATCGACCAGCGATTCAACACACGTCGAGCTAGGAGGCCGCTGATGGCGACGGTCCTGATTTGCTGCGCCTGCGGTTATCCCACGGTTGGCGCGGAGCTGTGCTTCTATTGCCGGCCCATCGCCGCTGAAGCGCTGAACGGCGGCCGCACGGCCGAGCTGACTCCTTCGGCGACGATGCTGAGGCCTGGGTCGGTGCCGGTTGAGCTACGGCGCTCCGTCCGCAGTTGGACTGCGCAAGCCAGTTAGCTCAGGCTCGGGCGGGTTGGCCGCCGTCATCGCGTGTTCGTTGCCCGCCACCCAGGCGGGAGGCGGGCGGGTGGACTATCCGTTGTGCGCTTCGGGCTCCGTCGCCAGCGTCTGTTGGGTGGCCGCCCACGACGCCAGGAGCGCCAAATTGTCAGCGGTCGGCGTGCCGGCGGGCGCAGTATAGATGTTGAGGCGCAGGCCGGGGTCGGCGGGCAGTTCCAGGGACTCGACGTCCAAGTCGAGCTGGCCCACAATCGGATGGTGCAACCGCTTGCGGCCGGACCGGTGCAGTCGCACGTCCTGAGATGCCCACCGCTGCCGGAATAGCCCACTGCACGTTGACAGTTCGCCGACGAGGGCGATCAGCTCCTCGTCGAAGTACTCACCCTGACCGGGGACTCCTACCGCACCCGGGCACGGCGCCAACTACTCGCCAAGGACCGCACCACCGACTGAGCCAAGCCCCCTCACTACCGCACCGCGATCGCGCCGCGCGGCACCATAAGGACGTCACACCGCACCAGTTCGATACTGGTGCGAAAACCGGTGCATACCGTCGTCGAAACCGTCGAGATGCCAACCCGTCGAGGCAAAGAAATCGAACGCCGGGCGATTGTCCGGATCGACGAATGCGATCCACTGCTGCGTCGGCGGATGCCCGTCCCAGGCCAACACCGAGGCCAACACCTGACGCCCCAGACCTGAACGCCGCCTCTGCGGGCAGACAGCCAGGTCGGTGATCGCGTGCGCGTCACCCGCAGGATCCCAGGCGCACCCGGTGAGACCCACCGCTGCACCATCGGCAGCAGTAATCACTAGCTCAACACCGTCGTCTGACGATAAGACGTGTTCGAGCCAGTCCCGATCGAGCGGACCCAGCTTGCGGCTGAGTTCCACATCCTCGAACCAACCCGCAATCCACTCCCAGTCGGCACGCACTGTCCGACGAACGTGCAAACCCCCCGCTGCCGACGACTCCACAACACCATCATTTCAGCTCAGCCAAGACCGTCGAGCCCCGCAGACACCACCTGTGGGGGGTCAATCCCAATCCGTCGCGGAGGGGTCAATTCCAATCCGACGTTGACACTCTGCATGCCAGACCGGGATCACCGAATCCGCACGGGTACCCGATGAGGTCATTGGCATACCGGCGGGACTCCTGCAAGCCGGCATCCCCTGCGTCGTGGCCACCCTCTGGCCGGTCAACGACCGGTCCACCGCGGTGCTGGTAGCCGAGTTCTACCGACTGCTACTTCTTGAGAAGAAGGACCCGGCAGCCGCGCTGCGTGGAGCCCACCAACATCTACGCAAGGCCAGTGCTGGTGAACTCGCGGCTTGGTTCGAGGAGTGTTACGACCGCTCTGGCGGAACCGACCTCGCAGCCTACGACGCCGCCACAGAATTCCGGTCGCGTCCCGACCCGCTGGACCACCCCTATGACGCCCCGGTGTTCTGGGCCGGCTTCATATACTCAGGTCCCTAGGTTCGGATTCGACTACTACCAATCTCGCCCCTGCGAAATATCGGCGACGGTGAAGACTCACCGACGTAGCACAACCCCACCCGCCTGAGTGATGTCGTCACGTGACATAACGGTCGCTGACCTTCAACCGTCAGCACGCGGACCCAGGAGGCGGATTCGTTGGGTCGCGCGGCGCTCGATGTTGTGCGGACAGTGGTCCGCGGCGGCACGACGTCCGGCGAATGGAGAGAACCCGGGACTGGTGGGAATTTCGATGAGCGTCAGCGGGGAATTTCAGCGAGCACGATCAAGGAACTTGATCACGAGTATTCGCGGCTTGTAAGGCCCCCTTCCTGGACCCCGCTTTCGTCACCGTGACGTTTTAGGCCTTGCGGGGGGGGGGGGGGGGCAACCGGTCGGCGAGTCCGCCGATTGTCGGTGCGGCGACGAGGAGATGCTTCATTGCTCGGCCGGTGAGTGTCGCGACGCCTTGCGTCGAAACGACTTGCCGTCGAACGTCGCGTCGGCACC
>NZ_JAZGLV010000032.1:0-47133 GCF_036409085.1 Mycobacterium sp. 050134 | reverse complement strand
ATCAAGGCCCACTGGGCATCGGTAAGCAACTGAAACCGCGACATACCCCAAGCCTCACGCACAACACCCGAAACCATTGTCAGACACGCCCTAGTGCCGCACGACGAGCACGGAGCAGTCGGGATAGCCCACGATCGGATGACAGTTCGGCGTGACAAGCCCGGCGATCTCCCCGGCGTCGGCGCTGCCGACCACGGCCAATTCGATTGCGCTGCCGTGCCTCTCGCCGCGCCTGGCACCAGTGCCCGCGGCCACGGTCTCGACGTGGACGTCCGGATACCGTCGCACCCAGCTGTTCAGTCGGCGATCGATCTGCCGCACGGTGGCGCGGCGGCGGCGCCCCTCCTCCATCGCGGTGCGCACGACCTCGTCGTTGTCCGGCTCGTCGTTGAGCACCACCGAGATCACCCCGAGCTCGGTCGGTGATCCGTCGGGATTCGTGCGGATGATCGCGACCGGGCAGTGCGCACGCGCCACCAACCCGGCGGCGGTCGGGCCCAACAGCCCGTCGGACGCCCATCCGCGCCGGGAGGTTCCGACGCAAACCATTGCCGCCCCCAGTGATTCGTCGACCAACACCTCGGCGGGGTCACCCGAGAGGATCGCGGTCTCGATCTCGACCGGCTTGTGTTCGCTGAGCACGGCGCTCTGCGCCTGGGTCAGCGCCATTTCGCCGCGCTCGATCTCCCAGTCGGACGGTGGGCTGGCCACGTGCGGGCGCGCGGCGACGTACACGAGGCGCAGCGGCAGCTGGCGGCCGATCGCCTCGTCGACCGCCCACTTGGCGGCGTTCACCGCGGCCGTCGAACCGTTGACGCCCACCACCACCGACTTGGCGTCCAGCTCACTCATTTCGGCTCCTGACTGTCCTGGCTCAAGGCTATTGCGCCGCCGCGGGCCGCGAAGGGGCCGTTAGCCCTCTCCGGCGATGCCGTTCGTCCCCGGGACAGCGCTGAGATCGGCCGGTTCGCCGACGAGCTCGAACAACTTGTCCACGTCGGCGCGCTCGCAGGCCGCCGTGCCGGGCGTCATCAACATCGCCGCCCCAGCGGCGATCCCGTAGCCGACGGACTTGACCAGGGTCCATCCGCGGCTGAGCCCCACCGTGAGGGCGGCCACCATCGCGTCGCCCGCTCCGACTCCACTACCCTCGGGCATCGGGATGGCCGAAAAGCGTTGACTGCCATGCCGAGTCGCGAGCAGCGCGCCCTGCGATCCCAGGGATACCAGGACCACCTCGGCCCGGCGACTGTCGACGAGCTCGTGGGCGGCGGCCAGTTGCTCGGCCTCGGCGCCCAGGGGCCGCCCGACGCATTCGCGCAGTTCCCGCACGCTGGCCTTGAGGAGAAACACCCCCGACGAGACGTGCCGCAGTCCGCCTCCGGAGGTATCCAGGATCAGGCGGGCGTCCAGCTGCAGGCACATGTCGGCGACCTGTTGGTAGAAATCCGGGGGCGCGCCCGGCGGCAGGCTGCCGCTGGCCACCACGAAGTCGGCCGACTCCGCCGCGGCCCGCAGCTCGTCGAGGCAGCCCTCCTGTTCGGCGAACGTCAACTGCGGCCCCGGCAGGACGAACCGGTACTGCTCGCCGCTGCCGGTCTCGTTGACCGTGAAGCTTTCTCGCGTCGCGGCCGCGATGGCGACGTGTCGGAACGGCACCCCCGCATCCCGAAGGAGCAAGAGGACCACATCGCCCGTCGGTCCCCCGGCCGGGATGACCGCGGTGACCGACGCCCCGAGCACGTGGGCGATCCGGGCGACGTTGATGCCGCCGCCGCCGGGGTCGTAACGCGGCGGGTCGCAACGCAGCTTGTCGGTGGGCCGAACGACGTCGACGCTGGTCGTGATGTCGAGCGCGGGGTTCATCGTCAGGGTCACTATCTGTGACCGGCCGGGCGCCGCCGAAGTCTCCATCATGTCGTCGGGTGTGTCAGAGGCCGCTGGGGTAGGTTTCCGGCGTCTCGCCCGCGATCCACCGGCTCGTCACCTCGAGGGGCTCCAGGGCGCGGGTCCGGTCGATGTGGATCATCGCGTCGAACTGATCAGACGGGCGGACATGGAAGTAATGGCTCTGCCGTTCGGTTTCCGGTCGGTAGATCACCCCGATCGCGCGACCCAGCCGCACCGCGCTCATCGGCTCGCCGGCCTCCGGGCAAAGCGCCGCCGAGACCAGGAACGCGTCCTTGCCCGCCTCGTGCAGCAATTCCTCGATGCTGCCGTTGAGCGCGGGGCGCACGGCCTTTCGCTCCGCCACGCCGCCCCAGTCGGTGGCCGCGGTGACCGTGCCCGTGTAGGTGCTGAACCCGATGAGGCGCGACTCGTCGCCGAACCGCTCGCGCGCGAGCTGACCCAGCGTGAGCTGCCCGTCGGCGAAAACCTCGGTGGCGCGCGCGTCGCCGACGTGGGAGTTGTGCGCCCACACGACGATTCGTGCCTCCGGCGCCGCCCCGGCGTCCTGGTGGCGGTCCAGGTGATTCAGCAGCGCCTCCAGGGTCTGCCCCATGTGCTTGTCGCGCAGGTTCCACGACGTAACGCGCCCGGCGAACATTGCCCGGTAGTACTCCTCCGCGTCGCGCACCGTCTGCGCGTTCTGTTCGGCGTAGAACAGTTCGTCCTCGGCGAGCAGGCCGTCCCGGCGCGCGTAGGCCAGGGCGTTGCGCTGGATCTCGACCAGTTGTTCGATCGCTTCTCTTTCGCAGGACGGGCCCGCGCCGAATGCCGCGGAGAAGCCGTACGCCTGGCCGTCGTCGGCCGAGGCGTGGTCGAAGCAGGAGTAGCGTTCCCGCGCCCGCGCGGCCGCCTTGGGGTCGATCTTGTCGAGGTAGGCGATCACTTCCTGCATCGACCGGTGCAGGCTGTAGAGATCCAGCCCGTAGAAGCCGGCCTGGCGTCGATTGTCGGACTCCTGGCGCCGGTTGTGATCGCGCAGCCAGTCGACGAAGTCGCGGACCACGACGTTGCGCCACATCCAGGCCGGGAAGCGCTCGAAGCCGCTCAACGCCTCGTCGGCTCCGCGGTCTTCGCCGAGCCCGCGCACGTAGCGGTTCACCCGGTAGGCGTCCGGCCAGTCCGCCTCCGCGGCGACGGCGCAAAACCCCTTCTCCTCGATCAGCCATTTGCTGATGGCGGCGCGGGATTCATAGAACTCGTGTGTGCCGTGCGAGCTTTCGCCGATCAGGACGACGCGGGCGTCACCGATGAGCTCTTCCAGCGCGTCCCGCGGTGGGATGCCCTCGGGCGCATTGATGGCCACCTCCCTGATCACCTCGGCCGGCGTCCGCGCTGCGGGTCCTCGGGTTGGGCCGCCGGTGGTGGGAGTGGCCAGCAGCCGGCGCACCTCGTCGTCGGTGACCTGGCGGAAATCCCAGAACGATTCGCCGACGGCGAGGAACGGGGTCGGCATGCTCGCGCACACGACGTCATCGACGATGCCGGCGAACTCCCGGCAGGTCGATTCGGGGGCGGCCGGAACCGCGATCACGATGGCGGCGGGCTCGGCTTCGCGCAGGGCCTGCACCGCCGCGAACATGCTTGCGCCGGTGGCCAACCCGTCGTCGACGAGGATGACGGTCTTGCCGGTCACGTCGAGGGGCGGCCGTCCGCCGCGGTAGGCGGCCTCGCGCCGGACGAGCTCTCGTCCCTCGCGCTCGGCGATGGCGCGAAGTTCCTGCGGGGTGATCCGCAACCCGCGCACCACGTCGTCGTTGACGACGACACGCCCTCCGCTCGCCAGCGCCCCCACAGCGAACTCCTCGTGGCCGGGTGCGCCGAGTTTGCGGACGATGAACGCGTCCAACGGGGCGTGCAGCGCGGCCGCCACCTCCCACGCCACCGGGACGCCGCCGCGGGCCAATCCCAGGACAACGACGTTGCGCCGGTCGCGGTAGGCGCCGAGCAGGTCGGCCAGCACCCGTCCGGCCTCGCCGCGATCACGGAACACGCGGCGCGGCGAGCGCCGCCTGACATCAGCCGCTCTGGTCATGATGCGACAACCTCCGTCTGCTCGCTTGACGAGTCCATCGGATCAGCCACCTCGGAATCGGCGATAGGGACCGAAGTCCCGGCCTCGCGGGTCGTTCGTCGGCTCAGCCGCGACGGCGAAGCTCGCCGATGTAGGACATGACCCGATTGAGGATCAGCTCGTATGCGTCGCCGTCCTCGGCGAGGCGGACCAGCCCCCGGTGACGCAGGAAGCCCTCGACGCGTCTATCCAGCGTCCAGTCCGCATAGGTGTCGGTCGCGTACGCCGAGTGTAGGAACTGGAACGCGAGCCCGTCGACGTCGGCGTCGGTCAACAGCGGCGAACCGCCTACACAAGTGGCCATTTCACGTCCTCCGCGTTTGCTGGGCGGTCTCATGATGTCGGCGCCCGGAGTGTCGCGACTAGGGACTGAAGTCCCCTCTTGGCGGGGCTTAAGCGGTTCGCCTGTGCGGTGCTGAGGCGTCCCGCCGCTCAGGCGCGGTGGGTGCGTTCGGTGATCGCAGCTTGCACCGCGGCGAACCGGGACCGCGCCCGCTCGTCGGCGGCCTCTTGCTGGGCGGCGGTGACCACGATCGCGTCGGGCCCGGGATAGACGGTCGCCTCCTCCCCGGTGGCCAGCCACCGGACGCGGTAGGGCGGCACACCGTCCGGTGAGCGCACCGCGGTGATCAGGCCGCGCAGGTCCGGATGGCCGATCGTGCCGCTCTTGATCACGAGCCAGTCGCCGACGTCAGCCTTCATCTGCGATCCTCCCAACCACGTTGCCCTGCAACATTTTTGCTTTAGCGCCGAATCTCCAGGACCTCACGCAGGGGTCGCCGCGGCGTCGGCTCCGACGCAGCCTTGGTCGGCGGCTCGGTGCCCACTCGAACGAGCACCTGCGGCACCCCGGACCCGGCCGGCAACACATCCCGGACGATGTCGCGGCTGGCGCCCAGCTCGGTTATGTGAGTCACCGTGCAGGTAGCCAGCCCCGCCATGGTGCATTCCAGCAGCACCGCCGACAGCGCCTGGCCGGCGTTCAGCGCGTCCGTGCGGGCGTCACCGGGCGTGGACAGGGCAATGATCTTCGCCTCGTCGGGGCTGCCGGCGGAGCTCTTGCCGTTGTGATGTCTGGCCGGGAAACTGCGGTTCAAGCCGACGCCGCCGCCCCGCAGGTCGGGGGGCAGGGCGCTTTCCGGTATCCCTTCGTCATCCCTGGACGGCGCTGTCCACCAACTCAATTCGTGATGGTAGAGGTCGTCGTAGCGGCGCAGGGCCTCGGTGAGCCGCGAGGCCTCGATCAGGCGCGGCCGCGCGTCGTCGGCCAGCACCTCGAGGGAGACGAGATCGGTGTCGAACGCGCTGCGCAGCACGGGCTCGAACGACGCCCAGCCCTTCGGTGCGTGAAAAGGCCGCCGATCGGTGCGGCGCCGGGAGATGGCGGCGGCGCGATCGCGCCGGGCCTCGGCGACGTACTCGGACGGGGAGAAGTCGATCGAGGCTAGGTGGTCGAGGTTGTTCGGGTTGGGGAACGCGTCGACGCCGGTCTCCCAGCCCACCGCGGCCATGGCGACGCGGAAGTGATCGAGCACCGCCCCGCAGCTGATGATCGACTGCCGGCCGGAGCCGTCCGCCGAGACCACGATCCGGTGGGGGTCGGCGAACAGGTCAACGGTCGGGCCGCCGGCCACCCACCGCCAGGGCTGGCTGTTGTGCAGCGAGGGGGCGCGGCATGCCAATTCGACCGCTTTCTCGAGCACGTCGGTGTCCACCATCGTCTGCGTCATCGCCTTCCCTTTCCCGTCTGCTGTCTCACCCTCGGTCATGCCACGCCCCGGACGCCAGAGTCCTTGGTCCCCCGGGCCGCGCCTTAATGCCCGAGGGAAAACGTGGCGGCGACTGGTGACTTTCGTCTCTATTGCGGCGTCCGGCGCCCGGCAAACGATGAAGGCGCCCAAGCAAGAAGGAATCGGGACCCCATTATGGACGTCATCCGCAAAACCCCACATGACCTCGGCGTCCGGCCCAACCTGACGGACTATGCACAAGCCCGGACCCAGTTCCGGTGGTCCGACGTGCCGGCGTTGTGCGAGGGCATGGGGCCCGACAGGTGCAACATCGCCTACGCGGCGGTCGACAGGCACCTCGGGAACGGACCGGCCGCCACGCGCACCGCACTGCGGTTCGTCGCCGACCAGGGCTGGGACGGCTCGGTGGCCACCCGGGACCTCAGCTACGGCGAGCTCGGCCGTCTCATCAAACGCTTCGCGAGCGTGCTGCGCTCGCTGGGCATCGACAAGGGCGACCGGGTCTTCACGATCATGGGGCGCTGCCCCGAGCTCTACATCGCGATGCTCGGCTCGCTGCACAACGGCAGCGTCGTCTCCCCCCTGTTCTCGGCCTTCGGGCCCGAGCCGATCGCCACCCGGGTCAACATCGGTCAAGCCGACGTCCTGGTGACCACGCGGGCGATCTATCAGCGCAAGATCGCGAAGATCCGCGACCGGCTGCCGTCGGTGCGGCACGTCCTCGTCGTCGACGACGGCACGGCCGGTGATCCCCCGGCCGGAACGCTGAACTTCTGGCATTGGATGGACGCCGCCGACGAGAACGCGCCGATCGAGCAGACCACCGCCGACGACCCAGCCTTGTTGCACTTCACCAGCGGCACCACCGGCACACCCAAGGGCGCCATTCATGTCCACGGCGCCGTCACGATGCACTACGTCACCGGCCTCTACGCGCTCGACCTTCACCCCGACGACATCTATTGGTGCACGGCCGATCCCGGCTGGGTGACCGGCACCTCCTACGGCATCATCAGCCCCCTGCTGCACGGGGTCACCTCGATCGTCGACCAGGCCGAGTTCGACGCCGAACGGTGGTACCGCATCCTGCAGGACCAGGCGGTGTCGGTGTGGTACACGGCGCCGACCGCGATCCGGATGCTGATCAAGGCCGGCCCGGAACTCCCGGCGCAGTATCGCTTTCCGCGGCTGCGCTTCATCGCCAGCGTGGGGGAACCGCTCAACCCGGAGGCCGTCTGGTGGGGTAAGCGGGTGCTGGGGCTGCCGATTCACGACAACTGGTGGCAGACCGAGACGGGCGGCATCATGATCGCCAACACCCCGGCGTTCGACATCAAACCGGGCTCGATGGGTCGGCCTCTGCCCGGCATCGACGCGTACATCGTGCACCAGAATGACTCCGGCGCAACGGAAGTCGTCGACGAACCAAACGTCGAGGGCGAGCTCGCCCTCAAGCCGGGCTGGCCCTCGATGTTTCGGGGCTACCTGAATGCCGAGGAGCGCTATCGGAAGTCGTTCGCCGACGGGTTCTACCTGACGGGCGACCTCGCGAAGAAGGACGCCGACGGCTACTTCTGGTTCGTCGGGCGCAAAGACGACGTGATCAAGTCCGCCGGGCACCTCATCGGGCCGTTCGAGGTCGAGAGCGCGCTGACCGACCATCCGGCGGTGGCCGAGGCGGCGGTCATCGGCAAGCCGGATCCGACCGTCGGCGAGATGATCAAGGCTTTCGTCACGCTGAAGAACGGGGTGGTCGGCGACGACGACCTGCGGCTGGAGCTGATCGGCCACGCGCGCAAGCGGCTCGGGGCGGCGGTGGCGCCCAAGGAGCTGGAGTTCGTCGACTCCCTCCCGCACACCAGCAGCGGAAAGATCATGCGGCGCCTGCTCAAGGCCCGCGAGCTCGGTCTGCCCGAGGGCGATACCTCCACGATCGAGCGACAACCCGCCCAGCAGTCCGAAGGTGTGCTCTCATGACGGACACGAAGCTGGCCCACGAGCTGTTGTCGGACATGATCCGGGTCCGCCGCATGGAAGAGAAGTGCGCGGAGCTCTACAGCGCGGCCAAGATTCGCGGTTTTCTGCATCTCTATGTCGGCGAAGAGGCCGTCGCGGCCGGATCGCTGCGGACGCTCGCGGACGACGACGCGGTGGTCGCGACCTACCGCGAGCACGCCCACGCGCTGCTGCGTGGCATCCCGATGACGTCGATCATGGCCGAGATGTTCGGCAAGCAGGAGGGTTGCTCGCGCGGCCGCGGAGGGTCGATGCACCTGTTCGACGCGGGCAAGCGGTTCTACGGGGGCAACGCGATCGTCGCCGGCGGCCTGCCGCTGGCGGTCGGCATCGCGCTGGCCGACGCCATGTTGCGGCAGAAGCGCGTCACCGCCTGCTACTTCGGCGACGGGGCGGTGGCCGAGGGCGCGTTTCACGAGTCGTTGAACATGGCCGCGCTGTGGCATCTGCCGGTGCTGTTCTGTTGCGAGAACAACCTTTACGCGATGGGCACCGCACTGGACCGCGCGCAGTCGCAGACCGATCTCACCGTGAAGGCCGCTTCGTACCGCGTCCCGACTCTGGCCGTCGACGGCATGGACGTCGAGGCCTGCCACGCCGCCGCGCAAGAGGGCGTCGACCACGTCCGCGACACGGGCGGGCCGTTCTTCATCGAGTTCCGCACCTATCGGTTCCGCGCGCATTCGATGTTCGACCCGGAGCTGTACCGCGAGAAGGACGAGGTGGAACGGTGGCGCGAGCGCGACCCGATCCGGTCTTTCGCCCAGCGCGGCCTGGCCGACGGCACGATCTCCGAGGCGGACGTGAGCGAGATCGAGGACGCGGCCGCGGCCGAGATCGAGGCGGCGGTGGCGTATGCCGAAGCCGGAACGTGGGAGGACACCGCGGACCTGGAACGGGACGTGCTGACACCGGCCGCGGAGGCGACGCGATGAAGACCACCTACCGGACCGCCGTGCATGACGGGCTGCGCGACGCCTTGCGCGACGACTCGCGCGTCCTGCTGATGGGCGAAGACGTCGGACGGTACGGCGGAACCTATGCCGCGTCCAAGGGCCTGCTCGAGGAGTTCGGCCCCGAGCGGGTGCGCGACACCCCGCTATCGGAGCTGGGCTTCGTCGGCATCGGGATCGGCGCGGCCCTCGGCGGGCTGCGGCCGATCGTCGAGGTGATGACGGTGAACTTCAGCCTGCTCGCCCTCGATCAGATCGTCAATACCGCTGCGGCGCTTCGGCACATGTCCGGGGGGCAGTTCTCCGTTCCCCTCGTGGTGCGGATGGCGACCGGCGCGGGCCGCCAGCTCGCCGCCCAGCACTCGCACAGCCTGGAGCCCTGGTACGCCCACATCCCCGGCATCAAGGTCGTCGCCCCCGCCACCGTCGAAGACGCGTACGGCATGCTGGGGCCCGCCCTGGCCGACCCCGACCCGGTGCTGATCTTCGAGCACGTCCAGCTCTACAACACCTCCGCCGACATCGAGACGCTGGCCTCCACCGACATTTCCCGGGCGGCGATCCGGCGCACCGGCACCGACGCCACGATCGTCGCGTACGGCGGGTCGCTGTGGAAGGCGCTCGACGCGGCCAACGAGCTGTCGCTGGCCGGCATCGACTGCGAGGTCATCGATTTGCGGGTGCTGCGGCCACTCGACGACGACACCATCCTCGGGTCCGTCCGCAAGACGCACCGGGCCGTCGTCATCGACGAGGCGTGGCGCAGCGGCAGCCTGGCCGCGGAGGTCAGCGCGCGGGTGATGGAGGGCGCTTTCTACGACCTGGACGCGCCGGTGGCCCGCGTCTGCAGCGCCGAGGTCCCGATGCCGTACGCGAAGCACCTGGAGCAGGCCGCCCTGCCCCAGACCGCGGCCATCGTCGCCGCCGTGCACGGGTTGTTCGGTGATCCGTCATGATCGAATTCACCATGCCCGCATTGGGTTCCGACATGGACGAGGGCACCCTGAACGAGTGGCTGATCAAGCCGGGCGACAAGATCACGCGCGGCCAGATCGTTGCCGTCGTCGAGACCACCAAGGCGGCCGTCGAGGTCGAATGCTGGCAGGAGGGCACGGTCGGCGAGTTACTCGTCCCGGTGGGCGACACCGTCCAGGTTGGAACGCCGTTGGCCACCCTGCTGGCGCCCGGCGAACACGCCGAGAAGCGGCCCCGGGCGGCGGCGCGCGCCGCCGCTAAGGCCCCCGCGGCCGCCGCGCCGTCCGCACCCGTCGCCCGCCCGGGTACCCTCACCGCGCCCGGGCATCGCCGCTGGGTCTCGCCGGCGGCGCGCCGCCTGGCGCAGAGCCTGAGCGTCGATCTGGACGCCGTGACGGGCACCGGCCCCCAGGGGGCCGTTACCATCAACGACGTCGAGCATGCGGCCGCCGTCCGGGAACCGGCCAAGCCGGCGACCCGACCGGCGGCGACGTCGGCGGCCAAGCCGGGCGCCGAGCGCGCGGCGCAGATGCGCAAGTCGATCGCCGCCGCCATGAGCCGGTCCAAGCGGGAGATACCGCACTACTACCTCGCCGACGAGATCGTGCTGGAGAAATCGCTGGCCTGGCTGACCGCGCGCAACGCTCAGCGCTCCATCGACGAACGGGTGCTCCCGGCCGTCCTGCTGCTCAAGGCCGTGGCCCTGGCCGCGCAGCGGTTCGGCGAGTTCAACGGGTTCTGGCGGGAAGACGGTTTCGAACCCGCGACCGGCGTCCACGTCGGCGTCGGGATCTCTCTGCGCGGCGGTGGTCTCGTCGCACCGGCAATCCACGACGTGCCGGACAAGAAGCTCGACGAGTTGATGGACGACCTCACCAACCTCGTGGCGCGGGCGCGCTCCTTCTCGCTGCGGAGCTCCGAGATGTCGGACCCGACCATCACCGTCACCAACCTGGGCGACAAGGGCGTCGACGCGGTCTTCGGGGTGATCTACCCGCCGCAGGTCGCCATCGTCGGGTTCGGTCAGCCGGCCCAGCGCGTCCGGGTCATCGACAACGGCATCCGAATCGTCCCGACCGTGCACGCCACGCTGGCCGCCGATCACCGGGCCAGCGACGGACACCGCGGCGCGCTCTTCCTCGGCGCCATCAACGAGTTGCTGCAACAGCCCGACCTCCTGGAGAAGTGATGTGCGATGACGACGACGAATGAAGACACCCGGTCGGTGGTGCTGTCCGTATTGACCAGCATCGCACCGGAAGTCGAGCCCGATGACATCAGCGACGACGTGCTGCTGCGCGACCAGGTCGACCTCGATTCCATGGACTGGCTCAGCTTCCTGCGCGGCATTCACAAGCGCCTGCACGTCGACATTCCCGAAGCGAACTACGCCTCGCTGCGGACCCTGGCCGATGTCGTCGGATACGTGGACAAGAACGCGCCGCCGCCCGGCGCATGAGCGCGCCGTCCCGGGGCACGTCGAGGACTTTTGCCACCGAACGGCCCTGCTGGCGGGGACGAACGGCCCTTGGGACGAAGTTTGCTGGGCCGTAACGTCGATGACAACTGGAAGGCAGGTTGAGCCCATGCAGACGACGGTGGATGCCCGAGTTCTGCAGAAGGCCGTGCACCTGGCCTGCCGGGCCCCGTCGGTGCACAACAGCCAGCCGTGGCGGTGGGTCCGCGACGGCGGGGTTCTGCACCTATTCGTCGATCGTCACCGCACCGTGCCGGGTACCGACAGATCGGGCCGGGAAACGATCCTCAGCTGCGGCGTCGTGCTGGACCACCTTCGCGTCGCCATGCTTGCCGCGGGCTGGGATTCGCTGATCACTCGGTTTCCCGACCCGCACGACCCGGACTACGTGGCATCGGTCGCGTTCCGGCCCGCCACTCAGGTGACCGGCGCCCAGCGCGACCGCGCCCGGGCGATCCTGCAGCGCAGGACCGACCGCTTGCCGCTGGGACGGCCCACGTATTGGGATTTGTTCGAACCCGTCCTGCGTGAAGCATTCGACGACGGCCCGGTGGCGCTGGACGTGCTCTCCGATGACGTGCGGCCGCTGCTCGCCAAGGCGTCCCAGCTGACCGAGATCATTCGCGGTGATGACGCCTCGTATCACGCCGAACTCGAATGGTGGACCTCGCCTTTCGCCCTGGCCGATGGCGTGCCGCCCAGCGCGCTGGTATCCGACAGGGAACGGCAGCGGGTCGACGTGGGGCGCGAGTTCCCGATCCGGGGCCACCAGGATCGGCGGCCCGCGGTCAAGGCGGACTGGTCGAAGATCCTCGTCCTGTCCACCCGCGGTGACACCCGGACGGACGTGTTGCGGTGCGGGGAGGCGTTGTCCGCGTTGCTGCTCGAGTGCACGACGGCATTCATGGCGACCTGCACCCTGACCCATCTGATCGAGGTGGACGAGAGCCGGGACATCGTGCGCAGCCTGCTCGACGAGCGTGGGCACCCCCAAGTGCTGATCCGCACCGGGATAGCGCCGGCGACGGAACACCCACCGGCACCCACGCCGCGTCGTCCGCTGCGCGACGTCCTCGAGATCCGCTAGGTGCGGCCGGTGGTCGAACAACTTTGGTCCCTGCAGGGCATGACCTTCGGCCGGCGCACACGCGGCCCCCTGGCAATAAACTGGCTGCGTATCAACGCATTCCAATGGCTTGCAATGGCTTGCAATGGTTTCCAATGGCTTTCACAAACCTTCACAAGGGGAACGGCTGATGTCGGTAATCGATGACGGAATCAATATCCTGCCGGTGAGCGAATGCTGGGACCTGATCTCGGGGGTGACGTTGGGACGGCTGGTCACCAGCGTCGACGGTCAGCCCGAGATATTCCCGGTCAACTACGCCGTCCAGCGCCGCACCGTGCTGTTCCGCACGGCCGAGGGCACCAAGCTGGTGAGCACCGCGATCAACCGTCACGTCCTGTTCGAGGTGGACGACCACAACGTCGCGGAGGGCTGGAGCGTGATCATCAAGGGCACCGCCCGTTCGCTGCACACCTTCGAGGAACTCGAGGACGCCGAGCGCGCCCAGGTTCTGCCGTGGACCTCGACGGAGAAGTCGCACTTCGTGCGGATCGTTCCGGAGACCGTCACGGGTCGCCGATTCCGGTTCGGCGTGCCCACCGAATAGCGAATTGAGCGGCGGGCGCGCGACGCCGAGATCGCCGAGGTGGTCACGCCTCGCCGGAAAACCCAACCCACAAGGCAATCTCGGCGATCGGCCGGTCAGGCACCAACCGGCCGGCCCTAACCCGCCCGCGGGTGGCGTGGGCGTGGCACGAACTCCAGCGACAGCAGCACCATCAGCGCCGCCGGGATGTGGTGGGCGCACAGGACCACGTATCGCCGCTCCGACAATGCGTGGAACTTGCGCAGGTATCGGTACAGCGACTCGAGCCGGATCAGCGGGTCGAGCAGGTGGATCAGCCGCAGCGCGGCCCGCTGCGACAGTCCGGGGTCCACGGCTTCAAAGATCTCTGGGAACGCCGCGAATGCCAAGGAAAGACGCTCCCCACCATGGCTTTTGGCGTTGGCGATCATGTCGACGGTGAGACGTTCGTCGACGCCGTTGGGGGCGTCCGGGCGGCGGAACGGCACGTCCAGACTGACCTCGGAACCCTGGCCCGCGGTCGGGTACCGGTGAAAGGCGACCACCCTGCCCGACCGGTCGCGGGCAATGGCCAGCGTGACGCCGGGGAAGCGGCCCTGCAGGGCGCCGTCGAGGTTCATGCAGAAGCCACGCTCGGTGCGTGCGGCGCGGTGGGCGGCGTAGAGCACCTCGGTCAGCTCGCCCACCAGCGCGTCGCCGAGGCGCTGCTCGTCGGCGAATTCGGTGGTGACCCCGAAGTTATGGGTGCGTTGCACCGCCTGGCGCAGGTTGCGATAGCGGCGGCCCTTCAGCGTGAAGTGGCGGACGTCGACCACGACATCACGGCCCATCGGTACGGCCAGCATCGGTTGCCCCACCGTCTCCCTGCGCCACAACCGCAGGTGGCGCTCGCCGCCCGCCAGCACGATGATCTGCCAGCCCCGGCCGCGGCACATCCGGACGAAATCGGCCGCCAGGTCGTCGAATCGGGACGCATCGCCGATCGGGTCGCCGCTGACGACGGCGAACCCCAGCCGGGTGCGGTACGCGATCGCCGCGGTGTCGTCGGCGTTGAAGTGGTAGCTCTTGCTCGAATGCATGGCGAACGGCGCCAGCGCATCGGATCGCGTGGCGTCGACCAACGCCCACACCCGCTCCAGCAGCTCGGGCTGCGGTCGCGCCGTGGTGGGCGACATCAGCGCGAGCCCACCAGCAGCGACCAGCACGTTGCCCACCACCGGGAACGCCAGGAAATGCGCGAACACCCCGGCGCCCAGCGTGGCGGCCGCGATCAAGGCGTGCCCGATGGTCACTGGACGGCCCAGGAAGATGCCGCGGGCGATGAGGGCCACCGCGGCCAGCAGCGCCACTGACCAGCCGAACCTGCCCGGCGCCACCCGGTCGTATCCGAGGTGCTGGCGCGCGACCAGGACCGTCAGCCAGCCCAGCACGCACAGCAGCAGGAACACACTGGCGAAACGGATCATCGGGGCGTCGGCACGGACGAGGACGCGCTCGCGGCCCCGCGCTGTGACGGCGCCGCCGCCCCGGCTGGCATTCATATCCGTCCACTTTCGGTCGGCCGCATCATAGGCAGGCTAACCGGCGCCGCCGCGCGCCCGCGAGTGCCGTTCGTCCCCAGGCGGCGACCTAATTGCCCGTCTTGCGGCGGCCCCCGAGTGCGGCGTCGATCTCTTCCCGGGCCAGGCGCACCGCCTCCGGCACGGCCCGCGCGACCGGCGGGGTCAACCCGGCGCCATGTCCCGTGTCGGCCGCCTCGACCGCAAGCACCACGAGGTCGTCGGGCAGCCGCCCCAGCGCCTCCCCCAGCCGATGGGTCTGCGCGACATCGACGCTGTGCGAACTCAATCCGACGCGCGCCGCGGTCAAGTCGGCGAGCGTGCAGCGCCGTACCCGTCCGTGGGCCGGCGGGGTGGCGACGGCGGCGTCGATCACGATCGCCAGCCCGGCACCGGACCACGCCTCCAGGAGCGCGAGCGGATCCGCGATCCCCGTCACGACGGCGACGTCGGGGAGGCCGAGGGCGCCAAGCGCCGCCGCGACGGCCGGTCCCACGCCGTCGTCGCGGCGGTGCTCGTTGCCCAGCCCGACCACGACGACCGGGGCGGTCACCCCCGGTCCACGGTCAGCGTCAGGAAATGCGCCGAGCAGGATATGCACGGGTCGTAGCTGCGAATTACGCGCTCGCACAGGTCGGTCAGCGCACCATCGTCGAGCGAGAGGTTCGTCGAGACCACGCGGGCCAGATCGGCTTCGATGGCCGCCTGGTTCTGCGACGTCGGCGGGACGAGCGTCGCCGCCGTCACCAGCCCGTCCGCGTCGATCTCGTAGCGGTGATACAGCAGGCCGCGGGGCGCCTCGCTGACGCCGTGACCGACGCCCGCGCGCGCCGGCACCTCGACGAAGGGCCGCGCCGGCCGCTCGTATCCGTCGATGATGCGCAGCGCCTCCTCGATCGCGTACACGACTTCGACCGCACGGACGACGATGCTGCGAAACGGGTTTCGGCATTCGCCCGAGAGCCCGGCCGCAGCCGCCGCCTGCGCCGCGATCGGCGAGAGGGCCGCGGAGTTCAGGCAGTAGCGCGCCAACGGGCCGGTGAGGTAGCGGCCGCCGTCGAGCGTGGCGTGCAGGGCGGTGGAATGCGGCACCTGCGCTTCCCGCACGTGCTCGGGGAAATCGGACACGGGGAACTCCGGTCCGGCGCTGCGGGCGATCACACCGTCTTCGATCGGGTACTTCCCGTCCTGGCGCAGCGCGAACATCTCGTGGTCGAGCTCGAGGTCGGGAAAGTCGAACCCGGCGACCCACTCGACCGTTGCGACCGCGTCGTCGAGCGCGCTGCGCAATTGCTCTGTCACCGGCGCGAATTGCCGACGGGTGGGCACCGAGTAGAAGCCACCGAGGCGCACGTTGATCGGGTGGATCGCCCGGCCGCCGACGAACTCCATCAGCCGGTTGCCGGCCTTCTTCAACCGCAGCCCGCGCTCGACGACTTCGCGATCGTCGCGGGCCAGCGCGATCGCGTCGGGGTAGCCGAAGAAATCGGGCGCGTGCAGCAGGTAGATATGCAACGCGTGGCTGTGAATCCACTCGCCGCAGTACAGCAACCGGCGCAGCGCGACCAGCTCGGGGTTCACCTCGACGCCACAGGCGCTTTCGATCGCGTTGCAGGCGCTGAGCTGGTAGGCGACCGGGCAGATCCCGCACACCCGGGCCGTCAGATCCGGGGGCTCGGTGTGGGCGCGCCCGCGCAGAAATGCCTCGAAAAACCGTGGCGGCTCATAGATGTTCAGCTCGACGCTGTCCAGAGCGCCGTCCTTCAGTGTGACGTGAAGCGCCCCTTCACCTTCGACCCGGGTGAGTGTCCCGACGCTCAGCGTTCGCCTGCCCTGCGTCACCGCGGTCCCCCCTCGCCGCCGCGTTCGGGGGCGAACGCCGCGACGTTGAACGTCGAGAACACCCGCTCGACCCCGCCCTCGGACATCCCGTCTCGGCGCAGCAGCGGGATCAACGTCGCGGTGCGCGGTGCCGCGGAGGGGCCGAAACACCCGTAACAGCCGCGACGATGGCTCGGGCACAGCGCCCCACACCCCGCGTGGGTGACCGGGCCCAGGCACGGCGTGCCGTCAGCCACCAGGACGCATGTGACGCCGCGCATCTTGCACTCGGTGCACACCGTCTTGGCCGGCAGCCGCGGCTTGCGCCCGATCAGCAGGGCGGCCAAGGTGTCGAGCAGCTGACCGCGGTCGATCGGGCAGCCCGGAATCTGGTAGTCGACTTTGACGTGCGCCGAGGCGGGCGTGGAGGTCGCCAACGTGTCGATGTATTCCGGCCGCGCGTAGACGACGGAGACGAACTCGTCGACGTCGACGAAGTTCCGCAGCGCCTGCACTCCCCCGGCCGTCGCGCACGCCCCGATGGTCACCAAAATCTTTGACTGCTGGCGGATTTCGCGGATGCGCTGCTCGTCGTGGCGAGTGGTGACGGAGCCCTCGACCAACGACACGTCGTAGGGACCGCCAACCATGGCGCTGGACGCCTCGGCAAACGTGGCGATGCGCACCTGGTCGGCCAGCGTGAGCAGTTCGTCCTCACAGTCGAGCAGCGTGAGCTGGCACCCGTCGCACGACGCGAACTTCCAGACGGCCAGGCTGGGGGCCATTCACAGCTCCTTGACTCGCAGTAGCGGCCCGGCGACGTCGTAGCCGACGACGGGGCCGTCGCGGCACACCAGCAGCGGACCCAGCTGGCAGTGCCCGCACAGCCCGATCCCGCATTGCATGTTCCGCTCCAGGGAAACGCGAACATTATGCGCGGCAACGCCTTTGGCGACCAAGGCCTCGGCGGCGAAGCGCAGCATCGGCTCCGGGCCGCACAGGAACGCGGTGGTGCGTGCCGCGTCCAGCGCGAGCCGGCGCAGCGGCTCGGTGACCAGCCCCACTTCGCCCCGCCAGCCCTGTACCGGCACGTCGACGGTCACGTGCAGCTCGATCTGGGGGTCGTCGGCCCACTTCTCGAGCTGGGCGGCGAACACGAAGTCCGACCGCGAGCGGGCGCCCACGATCAGCGTCACCTTGCCGTAGCGGGACCGCCGGGCCAACGCACCCAACACGGCCGGACGCAGCGGGCACAGCCCGACGCCGCCCGCGACCATGACCAGGTCCCGCCCGGCGGCCTCGTCCAAACCCCAGGTGGTGCCGAAGGGGCCGCGCACGCCGATGATCGAGCCCGGCGCCGAGTCGTGCAGTGCTCGGCTCACCGCCCCGACCGCGCGCACGGTGTGGGTGATCGACCCGTCGGTCACGGTGGGGTCGCCGCTGATGGAAATCGCCGCCTCGCCCACGCCGAAGGCGTAGAGCATCATGAACTCGCCCGGTTGCGGCGTCCGTAGGACGTGGCCGACCGGCTCCAGGCATAGCGTCGCGGAATCGGGGCTCTCCACGACGCGGCTGCGGACCCGGTATGGGACGGGCGCCATGGCCGACGGCGGTGGCGCGACACCGACCGCCTCAGTCATCGTGGGCCATTTTGTTCATTTCTTCGGTGATGTCGATGCCGGTGGGGCACCAGGCGATGCACCGGCCGCAACCCACGCAACCGGACATGTCGAACTGGTCGTGCCAGGTGCCGAGCTTGTGGGTCAGCCAATGGCGATATCGCGAGGCCCCCGACTGGCGGACGCTGCCGCCGCCGTGCACGAAGGTGAAGTCGAACTCGTAGCAAGACGACCAGTTCTGCCACCGTTCGGCGTGCTGACCGGTCAGGTCGCTGACGTCCTCGGTGCTGGTGCAGTAGCAGGTGGGACAGACCATCGTGCAGTTACCGCAGGTCAGGCAGCGGCCCGCCACCTCCTCCCATTGCGGCGATTCGCGCGACGAGATCAGCAGGTCCCGCAGATCGGTCTCCGGCATCTGGCGGCCCATCCGCCCCGAGGCCGCCGCCACGTCGGCCCGCGCGGAGGCGGCCTCGGCTTCGCCGGCCGGCCGGTGTGGGACGGCCGCCAGCACGCCGGCGCCCTCGGGGGTGCCGACCTCCACGAGGTAACGCACGCCGTCGGCGTCGACGCGCTCGGTGAGCGCGAGGTCGTAGCCGGGGCCGGCCGCGGGGCCGGTTCCCATCGACGCGCAGAAGCACAATCCCCCAGGTTCCGTGCAATTGACGGCCACCACAAAGATCTGGCGATGGCGCCGGACGAAGGAGGTGTCGGGGTACTGTCCGCGGCCCAGCACCCGATCCAGGGTCGCGATCGCGGCGAGGTCGCAGCCGCGCACGCCCAGGAAGGCGTACCGCGGCGGTTCGGGCTCTGGCTCGCCGAAGCCACCTGGGGCGCCGTCCCGGTCCCCCGCCCACAGGCGCCGCCGGGGCGGGTGCAGGAATTGCTTGAAGGACTGCGGTCCCGATGAGTGCCCGAAGGCCGCGTCGTCGTCGCGCCGGCGCAGCCGGTAGCTCCCCGGGGCCACGTCGACGCCCCAACCGTTGGGCAGGTCGGCGGCCGACTCGAGCTCGTCGAGCACGATCGCGTTGTCCCGCAGGGTCGGCCCGACCACCCGGTAACCGCGTTCGATCAGTACCTCGACAAGCCGGTGCAGGGCGGCCGCATCGAACACCGCGGCGTCGGACGTCATCGCCACATCATCCGCCTAATTCGACTGCGCTGTATAGGGTTACTGTGCTCGGCCCGGCAAAATTCATTGCCAATTTGTCCGGCCACCGTCTTCCACCAGGGACCGGATCTCACGCTCCCATGCCGCGTCACGCATCCGATTCAGCCGCGAATACACCACCGCCAGAGCCGATGTCATCGCGAAGGCCACGAACAGCAGCGTCACCGTGACCACACCGGCCGCGTCGGTGACGGCATGCCAGCCCGGGGTGGGCGGCAATACCGAATTGCCGTCCCTGTCGATCCAGATGTCGACGGTCTGGCCGGCTTTGACGGGCGTGAACAGCTCCAGCGTGCCCGTGCGCTCGCCGGGTGGTACCGGCCACCTGGCCTGCACCACCGCCGTACCGGACTCCTGCAGCAGGGTGTCGGTGACGGTTGCGACGACGCGATGCCGCTCGTGCGCCTCCTGGGCGTAGACGCGCTCGCGCGCGCCGTGTACGACGGCGCCGACCACACCGGTGAGCGGTACCGCCAGCATCGCCACCACGAGCGCAACCAGCACGACGAAGGCCTCGACGCGGTCGCTCCGCCGCAGCAGCGGATTGCGGCCGACGATGCGGGCGATCTGCCAGCGGCGGGGGTCCAACGTGAACGTCTCCATGCCATGGTCCTTGCGCGTCAGCGGATTGAGATTGTGAGAACTAGTGGACGACGTGCGGCTCGTGGTCGACCAGCCACTCGGCGAAATCGGAGATTTCACGGCGCGGCGTCGCCGGCAACGGGTCGGCGTTGATCGGCGCCCAGCCCACCCGCAGCAGCATCTGCGGATAGTCGTTGTCCCCGAAGATGTCCGAGCGGACGGCCTCGCGAGTCCCGGCCATCTCCAACGGTTCGGTGACCGGGCAGCTGGCCAACCCCAACGACGTTGCGGTCAGGAGCACGACGCTGGTGGCCTCACCGGCGCGCAGCCGGGCCAGCCGGTCGTCGTTACGGGTGCCCAGCGCGAGCACCACGGCGTTGTCCTCCTCCGGTGACGAATCCGGCGGCATGGGCAGCACCGCCCCGGCGAAGTACCGGCCCGGTATTTTCGCGTGCGGGTCCGGCACCGGCGTATTGCGCGCCGGAACGCCGGCCACCGACGCGTAGCGCCCGCTCCACGCCGTGAGTTCGGCGAGGTAGTCCTCGGTCCGGTGGTCCCGGACGGACTGGGCGACGATGTCGTGCAGCTTGTCGACGTCGTCGACCCGGCACAGCGTCACGCCGTTTCGTGCCGCCCGGGCCGCCATCAGGGCGATGTCCGCGACAGGCACCGGCCAGTGACTGTAGTAGCGCCGGTCGGTGCGCCGCCGCGGTATCGCCGCCGCAAGCGCGATATCGACGGGATCGGCGGGATAAGGTGCCAGCTCGATCGCGGCGAGGTGATCCGGGTCGGCCGGGTTCGGCAGCCGGTGCACCTTGGACCGCCAGCCGACCGCGGCGAAGGCGACTAGGCAGTGATGCAGCGCCGCGCCGCAACTCAGGATGAGGTCGCGGCCATCGGGGTCGGTGTTGGGCAGTTGCCGGCTGGCGTCCGCGTACAGGTGCAGGCTCGACGCGCCCACCCGCCACCGCCAGGGTTGGGTGTTGTGCACCGACGGCGCCCGAGATGCCAGAGTCAGGGCCGTCCGGGTGGTGCCTGCATCCGGAAACCGCGCGTTCATGACCATTGATCCCTTCGGTAAAGCTCTGTGTCGTCCACCATCGCGGAACGGTCCGGCCCGGCGCGAGGGCACGACGGCACTAGCCGGAAGGACTTTGTTCCAATGACGCCGGACACGGTGGTTTGCGCTCTACGCCGCGGCCGCGGGGGTCACGTCGACTGACAGCCGCTCCCCGACCGCGTAGGCCGTTGCCCAGTCACCGATGCACGCCGCTCGCGCCAGGTCGTCGACCAGTGGGGTGTGCACGCCCAGCTCCGCCAGCCACGCCGACACGGTGGCGGCGATCTGATGGCCGGGCACCGCAACGGTGCGCTCGCTGTGCAGGCGGTCGGTGACGCGATACATCGTCACCGACGATGCGGCGGGCCGAGGTTCGCGTCGCACATGTGCCGAAAACCTCATGATGGCCTCCTCGCTCAGCCTGAAAGGTTCATCCGACCATGTGACCGCGCCGCGACGTAGGGCCGAACGAAATGCGTGGGGGGTGCTTCGGTCGCACGTCAGACGTGCCGAGGTCCCTGGCGGAAAGGTCTTTGGTCACATCGCGTGGGTGGCGCGGCCGCGGGCGGCCAACGCCCCCGCGACCGAGGTGGTGGTAACCGTCAGCAGCGCGCCGAGCATCAGCGCGGCCGACTCCCCCACCCCGAGGAGGTGTTCCTCGGTACCGATGGTCGCGGCCGCCACCGGCACGCCGAGCTGCCCGGCCGAGAGCACCGCGAGCGTCAACGGCTGGCCCATCAACCGTCCCACCGCATGCGCGAGGATGGCGCCGAGCCCGAGGGCCAGCCCCAGCGCGATGAATTTGGGTTGTGCAGCCAGTTCGCGAACCTGCAGGGAGGCGCCGAGCCAGACGAAGAAGAGCGGGCTGAAGAAGCCCTCGGTCATGCCGAAGAGCTGACGTGCCAGCCGTCGTGGTTCCCCCACCACCGAGACCACCAGACCCGCCGCGAAGCCCGCCAGCATGATCGAGACGTGGGACGTCAACGCCAGTGCGGCCAACGCGAAGACGACGATCAGGTTGGTCCGTAACTCCAGCGCGAACCGGTGGGTCTCGGAATAGACGTGCAGGCGCCGGCGCCAGCCCCGGCGGTCGACCGCCCGCATCGCCACGAAGAACGCCGCCGCGCACGCCGCGACCGCAGCGGCCCCCAGCGCCGCCGCGGGCGCCCGCCGGATGTCTATCACCAACGGCAGCAGGACAATAGACGCGGTGTCGGCGATCGCGATCTGGGCCGTCACGGATAATACGGCGGGTCCCTGCAGCCGCAGCGAATCGATGACCGGCAGTGCCAGCGCCGCCGACGACGACGCCATCAAGACGGCGTACAGCGCCGCGTGGCCGGTGCCGAACGCGGCGGCCACCACGACCCCGAGCGCCGCCGCGACACCGCCTGCCAGGGCCGCCCGCGCGACCGCTGACGGCAACGTCGAGCGCAGCTGCATACCCCGGATCGGCACGTGGGTGCCGACGACGAACATCACCAGGGCGAAGCCGATGTTGGCAAACAGCTGGAAGGTGGGATCGCTGACTTCGACCAGGTGAAAGCCGGTCCGGCCGATCACCAGGCCGGCGACGAGCTCCCCGATGACCACCGGTATCCGCAGGCGCGGCAGCGCGGCCAGCAGCGGCCCGGTCAGGCCGATGGCGGTCAGCAGCGCCAGCGTGTGGAATCCGAACGCGTGCACTCAGGTCGCCTCGAGGTCAGTTTCCACGGGGTTATTCTGCATTCTTCGACGGCGCGGGCAACGTTCCCAGGCCGAACGGCGGCCATTCGGCCACGACAACTCGGCCCTCGGTTGCTAGCGAGGCGGCCGGTTACCCCATTGCAACGGCAGACCGGCCAGCGTCATCGAGCCGCCCTGCGTGAACAGGAAACGTGGAGTGAAGCCCTCTTCCAACGTGAAATCCGGTATCGCGCTTAGCCATTCGGACACGACGACGCTCAGTTCCATGCGAGCCAGGGCCTTGCCCAGGCAGCGGTGGACGCCGGCCGCGAAGCTGCGGTGCGACTTGGGACGGATCCGGCCGTCTTCGGCCACCGTCACCCATGCCTCCTCGCTGCCGTCGAGATTGGTGGACGCCAGGCACAGGCGCACCACGCAGCCCGCCGGTATGGTGACGCCGGCAATGGTGACGTCGCGCGTGGTGAACCGGCCGATGAACGGAAGCGGGGTCTCCAACCGCAGGAGTTCCTCGACGAAGGCCCACATCTGATCGGGCTCGCGACGAAGCAGGTTTTGCAGGTCACGGTCGCACGCCAAGTGCAGCAGGGCCGAGCCAATCCCCGCCTGCATCCCGTCCTGGGCGAAGCACAGCAGGGCGTAAAACCCGATCACCTCGTCTTCCGTAAAGGGGTCGGCACCGGATTGCAGGTGTGCCGCGAGCGCCGGCGGCTCGTCGCTTTCGATCGCGGTCACGAGATAGTCGAGTAGCTCGGCCGCGGGCGCCGAGCCGGGAACGTCCCAATCGACGGCTTCGGCCCACGTGGCCAGCATCTCTCGATCTGACCAGGGCAGCCCGCAGAGCGTCACCAACACCCCGAACGGAAAAGGGTTGGCGACGTCCCGGATGCCGTCACACGCGCCGTCGGGCGCCACGGACCCGATGAGCTCCGCCGCCTGCCGGCGCAGCTCGGGCATCAGCTCGGCCACGGCCTGCGGGCTGAAGAACGGGTGGAGCAATCGACGGAAGCGCGAGTGCTCGGGTGGGTCGTAGCCGATCGGGACCGGGATCGGCAGCGTCCGCACCCCGGGCCGCGGCCGCGCCATCTGCCGCCGGCGGGAGGCGAAGGTGGTGTAGTCGTGCAGCGCCGCGAGCACGTCCTCGCGGCGGGTCACGTAGTAGTAACCGCTAGCGTCGAGGAACACGGGGCTCCCCTGCAGCGCGCGCCAATGAGCCCGGGGGTTCGCCGCGATGAGTGACCTGTCGGCCTCGACGAACGGCGGCGGCGGAGGGGCGAAGTATCTCACCGACTCACCGCGGCACAGCGGAGCTGATGTCGTTCATGGCGAGATCGTAGAGCAGGGTTCCCGCGCCGGACTGCCGTGTTGGCTCGACGCTTCCAAATACGGGCGATGACCGTTTGACAAGTGGATGCGGGGGCGTGACAACGCGCGTTGCCACGCGTCACACGGAGACCGCGGCAAAACAACACCGGCACAAGCGTTCCCGCTTGAACCAAATCCCCTTTGCCACCGTCAACCTGCAAGCAGCGCCGCCAACCCACCTTGGAGAGTCGATGAGAACCCAGTCCACGGAGCAGTTCATCGACGGCATCCGCATCGAGTCATATGGCACCGCGTCGGACTCGCCACCGTTGCTGTTCGTCCATGGGGGATGCCAAGGCAGTTGGGCGTGGGAAAAGGTTGCGCCGCGGCTGGCCGAACCGGGCCGGCATGCGGTGTGCCTCAATTGGTATGGCCACCATGGCTCGAAGTCTCTCGGCAAGTCGCGGGCGCTCCGACGGTCACTGCTGGACGTCAGGACCGAGATCGCCGCCGTCGCACGCTCGCTGGACAGCGCACCGGTACTCGTCGCTCATGGCATGGGCGCGGTCCCCAGCCTCGCTTATGCCGCGGAGAACCCGGTCACCGCGCTGGTTCTGCTCGCACCGGTGCTGCCCGCGGGGTTCGGGGGTGGGTCCATCGACCTGATGGTCGACGGGTCGTCGATGTGGTTGCCGCCCCGCGGATTGATCAAGCCCCTTTGGTGGTCGCACGTGACCGACGACGAATCCCGGCGGTACGCGTCGCTACTCGTCCCCGAATCGCCCCTGGCCATCCTGGAGGCGACACGATGGCTTTGCCAAGTGGAGACCGGGAAGGTTCGGGCGCCGGTGCTGGTGATCGCTGGCGGCGCCGACCCACTCGTCCCCGCCGAGGTGGAGTCCCTCGCCGAAGCGATCGGTGCGACGTTCCTCTTACATGAGGGGGAAGGGCATGGAATGCCCCTCAATCCGGTCTGGTCGGAGGTCAGCGCCGAGATCGACGAGTGGCTCTGCGCGCTGAACTGAGCGGTGAGCCGGGATCCGCGTGCACGTCAGCTTGGTTGTCGTGGGAGTAGGCGCTGCCGATGCCGACTCCGAGGTTGAAGGACCCGAAGTTGCCGACGGGGTGAACTCAAGGGCCGGACCGGGAAGCGGGCAGCACGCGACGGAGGACCCGGGCCGCGACCCTCGGGTGTTGCCGCCAGCCCTCGGTGTCGCGATGGTCCCAGGCGTAGGCGGGCACGGCGCCCGTCACCAGCGTGGTCGCAGCGGGGATGCCCAGTTCGGCGGCGGACCAGGCATAGAGCGCATCGAGCCGCGGCGTGATCACCCCGATGTCGAGGAGGCGCCCAATCCTGTTCTCGTCCTTGACATATTGGCCGAGGTCGCCGTGCAACGGGTACTGGTCGGGCAAGACCCGCGACAGGGACATGAAGATTCCCGTCATCATCAGACGGGGGTCACCGAGCGACGGGGCGATCGGCCACAACCAACTCATCGCCAGCCGGGGCGCCGCCACTAGCGCGTGGGCATAGAGCACCCGGATCAGGACCAGGTTGATGAAGAACCTCTCCACGCGCGTCTCGGCTTCGGCCAGGTCACGATGGTCGAGATAGCCCTGGACGATGCTGGCGTTGTGCGCGCGATACCACGCCCGCACGGACGGGCTGCGTGCGAATTCGAACGAATGGGCCACGCTTGCCGACGACGGCGCGCCGCCAAGACCTACCAGGAGGGCGCGCGCCTCGGCGGTGTCGCGCAGCAGGCGCTCGTTGATCGCCCGCCACCAGGGACTCCCGGGCCTGGGCCCGAGTACGGGCTCCAGCAGCCCGCGCCGCAACTCCCACGCCATGAATGCCAGGGCCGCGCGCCGGTAGCGCAAGTGCAGCTCCGGCCTGCCGGAGGGCGCCTCATACAGCGATTCCATCAACGCAAGCCGCGCCGCGGGTGCGTCCCGCACCGCGGCGACTTGCGCCTCGGCGTGTTCAGCGGCGGTGGGCACGGTGCTCACACACTAGGTGGGTAATCCCACATCGCCGTCCCCAAACCGGCGGGAGCGTACGAGAAGTCGATGGCCCCCGCACGAATGGGTAGAAACCGGCGCTGAATCCGTCAGAGACAGAACCGATGTTGGTGGCATCGCCCCCGCCCGCGGTCGTGACCGTCGCCGTGTAAAGCTCCGTTCCGTCGGGCGTGAATACCGAGATCATCGTTCCCACCGGGAGATTGTCGCCCTCGGACAATCCCGAAAGGGTCGACGGCAGCACAAAGTTCTTCGGGAAGTCGCCGCCCAGGCCACCGGAATCGATGATCGCGTTCCCACTTCCCTGGCAGGTGATCGGCTGAATGGCCGATTGGGCACCGTCGTAACTGATCTGCACGTCCAGGGTAGTGGAATACCACCCGCCGCCGACAGAGGTGACGGCCGGCAACGGGTTGGGACCGAATTGGAGCTGGCCCGCCGGCTCGTTGATGGGGAAGCCCTGGCCAAGGTTGCCAGGCAGGTCGCGCAACGAGCTGACGAGCCCCTGGTCGTCCGCGGCGCCGATGCCGACGCCCCTATCCGCGCTGATCGCATATTTCGGGTTCGACCAGTCGGACTGCGGGATGTTCACCCAATTCCCCTTGCCGTCAATCTCTTCCACCCTAGTGAAGACGCCGATGGCGGTCGGGGCGGTCGAGATGCCATTGCCGAAATTCGCCGGCGTCTTGCATTCGGTGTGGTAGAACTTGCCCCAACCGCCGTAGCCGACTTCGCCCGAACCGGTTGCCGGGCCGAGGTTTTGGGGGACGTCCGGGATGAGCTGGGTGACGGTGCCGCCGGTGCCGTCGGCGCCGTTGCCGATCAGGGCCGGCCCGTCAGGTACGTCGCCGTCGAGTACGCCGCGAGGGCCTGCAGGTCGGACTGCAGCGGCATGGCGGCGGCCACCTCGGCGGCGACGTACCCGCCCTCCGGCCCGTACACCGCCTGCACGAACTGCCCGTGAAAGGCCGGCGCCTGGGCGGTCAGGCCTTGAAAGAGCTTGGCTTGCTGAGAAAACAGCGACGCGACCGCCGCCGACACCTCGTCCTCCGCGGCGGCGAACACCGCGGTGGTCGGAGCCGTGGCCGCCGCGTGGGCCTCGCCGAGGGACGAGCCGATGCCCGCCATGCGCGCTGCCGCCGACCCCAGGGCATCCGGCGCCGCGATCGATTACGACATTGCTGGACCCCAATCCGCACGCCTCTGTGCACGTCAAGCGATATGAATTTGGCCATACGTAACACGCGAGCGTGACGATTTGCCATTTCGGTGGGCCTTAATTTGCCGTTAAATCTGGTGACGGGCGGGTGGCCGGGCGCGTGGCAGTATCGGGGCATGTTTCGCGGAGAGAGCATCGGCGTCGCGCGACGCGTAGGGTCGCTGCCCAATCCCGACCGCTTTGCCGAAGGGGACCTCGAGCTGTACCACGTCACCCCGCCGTTGTGCGGCTACAACGTCGTGGCCGCGTCCAAGGCACTCTGGGCCGTGCGCGTCCAGCCCGCCGGTTCCCCCGAACCTCCCGAGGATCCGGTGTCCACCAGGCTCTACGGTGTGGTCGGCGAAGGCCTGCACGTCTTCCGGGAGGCGCCGCTGCCGGGAAGTGCCGACGGCCGGACCCCCGCCCGGGCGCTGGCCGACCTCGGCTATCAGGTCACGCCCGGCGAGGAGTAAAGCGGGAGGACGAGCCGGGTTGAGCCCAGTGCCCGATACGGCCGGCCAGCGTGTGGGGCGCCCGGCAATCGTTGGAAGGGGCGCCGCTGGCGTAGAACTACCTGCCGCCGCGGCGTGACTTGATGATGTCGAGGCGTTCCTTGAGGAGTTCGTCCAGTTCCTCGATCGAGCGGCGTTCCCGCAGCATGTCCCAATGAGTGCGCGGCAACTTGACCTTCTTGGGTTCGGCCGGGTCACCACCCTCGATCAGGTTGCCCTCCATGCCGTTGCGGCACAGCCAGGTGCCGGGGACCTCGGCGTCGGCGGCAAAGGGCATGTCGAACTCGTCGCCGTTCTCGGTGCGGTACCGTGCGATCCTTCGGGCCGCCAGGTCATGGTTGCGGTCGACCTCGTAGCTCAAGGCCCCGAGACGACTGCCCCTCATGAGGCGATCAGCCATCATCACCACTCCGCCCATGTTCCAGTCGGTCGGCGGTGGCCCCCATCCGGCCGGACAATCCTAGGAGGTCGTGCTCGCCCAGACCTGCGGGCAGCGGGTAGGCAAGGCGCCAGAATCCGACGGCGTAATTGCGCAAATCCTGGCGGAGCTGTGCCTCAACGGTGGGCATGACTTCTTCCTGTGGCAGGGATTTACTGAGACGCTCGGATTTACGTGCAGCCGGACTTGAAATCTGATGCCGTCCAGCCGTCAATCCGCAATACACCAGGCGGTGCTGTTTCGCGTCTCCCAACCGCTTCACCACCATACACCGGTAACTGGGGTAACCGGCCTGAATTGCCCCGGGCGCTGCGGGGCGCGAAAGCCGGCCGTCAAGGCGGTCGAACAAAGCGGGATTACGAAGATCCAACTGAGCGGCTGGCCGCCCGAACTGCCCCGTGCGACAGAACGATTCGACCGCTATGCCGACCGTCCGCTGGGCCGGTATCGATTACTGCGACTGAGTATTGCCGTCGCCAATCCGCGTCGCCCCAGGTCATTGCCCACGCTTGAGACGTGTGATCTATTGACGTCATTCCGGAATCTGTGTTCGGAGGCGGTCTCTGGTGCGTCGTGAGAGGTCGCAACAAGGAATTGGTCCGGAAGCGCTAATTTGCAGATCGTGCGCGCGGTGAGGAGGTACTGGCGTAGCAACGAACCCGTCGTGTACGGCAGGTCGTAGGTGTCACATAAAGCGCGCACCCGCTCGGCGATCTCGGGATATCGATTGCTTGGCAGATCGGGAAAGAGGTGATGTTCGATTTGGTAGCACAGATTTCCACTCATGAATGCCAGCACCCTGCCGGCGCGGAAATTTGCGGTACCCAACATCTGCCGGAGGTACCAATCGGGCTCTCCTTCGCCCTCCAGCACGGATGGGGTGAACTTTTCCGCCCCGTCCGCGAAGTGACCGCAGAAGATCACGCCGCATGCCCACACGTTGCGCAGCCCGTTGGCGACCACGTTGGCCCCCAGTGTGCGCCCCCACCGCCGGCGACTCAGCGCGGGGAACAGCAGATAGTCCTTGCCGACCTGCCGACCGATCTTGCGGAGCAGCGCCGTCTTGTGAGCCGCTTTACCCGCGGCTGTCGTCTCGCGCTCCTGCACTGAATACAGGCCGTGCAGCGCGACGCCCCACTCGAATAGCAGCGCCAGCAGCACCGCGCGCAACGGCTGCAGCAATGCACGCGGTCGCCACTCCTCGTCCCGAGTGACCCGCAAGACCCCGAATCCGAGATCGTCGTCCACGCCGACGACGTTCGCGAAGACGTGGTGGCGGTAGTTGTGGGAGTTCTTCCACTGGGACGTGAGGCCAGCCATGTCCCACTCCCAGGTACTGGAATGGATTTCCGGGTCGTTCATCCAGTCCCATTGACCGTGAGTGATGTTGTGGCCGAGCTCCATGTTCTCGATGCACTTCGCCGCGGCCAGGGCGGCGGTTCCGACGGCCCAGCCAAGCCTGCCCTTGCTGGTGCCGATGACCAGCCTCGCCGAGAGCTCGAGCGCTCGGTGAAAAGCAATGGCGCGCTTGATGTATGCTCGATCGCCCGCGCCGCGTGACGACTCGACATCAAGACGGATCGTTTCCAACGCGGCAGCGAGCTCCGCGAGGTCCGTCTCACTCAGATGGGCGTATTCAGGTACCTCGGTGATGGCCACGGAATCTCAATGAGACTCGGGCACGATGCCGCGCGGCGTCTGGGCGGCGACGCGCGGCCAGGGAAGAATTACGAACCTCAGCAATGTGGGTTCCGTCCGATCTTTTTGGATGGTTGTTTGTGCGCACGAGGCGAGGGGCGGCGCGGGTCAGGTAAGGGAGAGCTACTCGATCGGGCCGCGATCGTTGTTGTCGTGTGGATTCACCAGTACGGCTGCAAAGCCGATTCGAACGCCGTTGTCCCCCGCGTCACGGGAGCCCGGCGGCCCGGCGACCTGCCCGGAACCACGAGGTCCGGTGTACGGCTGTGCCATCTTGGAGCACCCGCCTTGTCGCCCTAGTCGTTAGTTGACATCTGAGGCTACATGAGCCGCGCGGATTTTACGCCTGGCCGCCGGTCCAGAGGTCAACCTTGCCCACCGAGGACGCCAGCCGATCAGCCTGCGGCGACGCGGTCGATGTGGGCGAGAAAGTGCGTCAGGACCGCCTCGGGCGCCTCGAGTTGTGGCCAGTGACCGATGTCGTCGGCGAGCATGACCACGTCCGGTTCGGGGATCACCTCGGCATAGCGGCGCGCCATGTGGGCGCCTGAGTTCGGGTCCACGGGCCCGTCGATCAGCCGCATGGGGACCGCGGTCTGCCGCATGGCGCGCACCCACCGATTGCGGTGCGTGTAGCGATCGTTGATGAACCGGCCAACCTTGTGCAGCACCCGGCGCCCGTCGTTGTAATCGAGGATCTGGTTGAATACCTCCATCATGTGCCGGGTCGGCTTGGTGTTCGGCCCGAACATCTCGCGCAGCGTCGGTTCCAGCAGCCGACGGGACAACGGACTGCCCTGCACATGACTGAGGATGCCGCCCAACGGAGTTCGCGACATCAGCTGCTGCGCCGCCCTGGGCGTGTAGGCCTCGATGAACATCCCGCCGTTGAGCCAGGTGATCGAGTCGATGTGCAGCGCGCCGTAGGCCTGCTGGCCAAATTCGTGACGGGCCAATAGCTCCTGACCCACGGAATCCCCGATGTCGTGGGCGAGGATGTGCGCGTTGCGGATTCCGAGGTGGGCAAGCAGCGCCTCATGCATGTCGGCGTGGTCGGCCACGGTGTATTCGTAGGCCACGGGCTTCGCGGAGAATCCCATGCCCATCATGTCCGGCGCGATGACCGTGAACCGCTGCGACAGCGTCGGCCACATCGGCGCCCAGTCGAACGAATTGAACGGGTATCCGTGGATCAGCAGCAGCGGCGGACCGCTGCCCTCGACGCGGTAGAAGATGTCGAAACCGAGGTAGTCGAAGTACTCTCCGTCGGTCAGCCAGCGTTTCAGATCAGCATCCATGCGGTCATTCTCCCTGTGCGGCCCGGGTGCGGGCTGCCGCCGTGGGTTATGTTCGCCTGTGGCGAGAGGGGACGAATCATGACGACGGGCAATTCGATACCGGCAGCGCGGGTCACCAGCACGGACCGTCGATGATCGAGTTCACCCTCACGAGGACCTCGACGGCGCCGATCGGGACCGTGTTCGACGGCATGACCGACCACCGCGCGATCGCGGAACACGTCTGGGCATGCCGGCGCAGCACACTGGACCGTGAAGGAATCCCCGCCCCGAACGGCCTCGGCGCGATCAGACGCCTGGTGGTCATCGGACCCCCCTTCGTCGAGGAGATCATTGAGTACGAGCGCCCCACGCGTTACGCGTACAAGATGCTGTCGGGTGCACCGACCCGGGATCACGTCGGCACGATCCGGCTGCGTGAGACAGGCGCCGGGACCGAGGTCAGCTGGCAGCTACGGTCGACGCTCAGGATTCCCGGTGTGGACCACCTGATGCTGCCGGTGTTCAAGAAGGTCATCGACGAGTTCCTCAAAGGCGGGATCGCCGCCGGCGAAAGCCGTGCCTGACGACGGTTCCCCTCGCTGCACCGACGCGGCTCCGACGATCGGCATCACCGCAGAGTGAAGCAACTGTTACAGTAACGAGGTGCCCGAGGTCATCGCCCAGGACGGGCGCGAGGTCTGCCCGCCAATCGCGACACGGCCCCTGGCAGCGGTGGCGGTGGTCGCCGGAACCGTTGCGTTGTTGTCCGCCATGCGTTATGGCTATTACTACGACGAGCTGTACTTCATCGCAGCGGGCAAACGACCGGCGTTCAGCTATGCCGATCAAGGCCCGTTCGTGCCGATGCTCGCGCGCGGGGTGGATTGGCTCTTCCCAGGATCTTTCACGGCACTGCGGATTCCGGCCATCATTGCGGGTCTGGTAGCGGTGGTCTTCAGTGCTGCCATCGCACGCGAACTCGGCGGCGGACGCCTCGCGCAGACCCTTGCCGCGCTGGCTTGCAGCACCGCCCCCGGCATCCTGGGCGAAGCTACGACGCTGAGCACCAATATTGTCGATACCGCGTTGTGGACCCTGCTGTCATGGCTCGTGGTGCGCTGGGCCCGGACTCGGTGCGATCGTTTGCTGCTGGCAGCCGGTTTGATGACTCTCGTGGCACTGCAAGTGAAGTGGCTCGTCCCGGTCTTCTGGATCACAACCCTGCTGGCCGCTGCAAGCATGGGGCCAAGGGAATTGCTCCGCCGCCCCGCGCTGTGGTGCAGCGCCACGGTGGTTGCCGCTTCGGCGATCCCGATGCTGATCTGGCAGGCACAGCACGGCTGGCCACAGGCCGGTATGGGTGCGGTGGTGCGGGGACAGACCAGCATGCTGTTCGGCCCCTTCACCTTCATTCCCCGAGCGGTGCAAATGTGCGGCGTGCTCGGCGGCGCGCTGCTGGCGTACGGGATATGGCAGCTGTGGCGGTCCCCGCGGTTGCGCCCGTACCGGTTTTTGGGCCTGGCGTTTTTGACCGTGGTGGCGGTCTTTGCGGTTACCGGCGGTCGCATCCAGTACGGCGCCGGGATTTACGCGGCCATAATGGCCGCGGGAGCAGTGGAAGCGGCGGCGGCGCCCGGCCGCTGGACCACAGTGGTCGCCGTGCCGGCCATCGCGGTGTCGATCGCCGCTTTCGCGTATCAGACCCCGTGGCGGCGGGCTACCCAACTCACTCCTGCCGCCGATTTCGCCGCCGGGATACAGGGACAGGCCTACGGTGAATTCGGCTGGCCGCAGCTGACGGAGGCTGTAGCCGAAGCCTACCGGAGGCTGGCGCCCCGGCGGCGCCGCGGCGCGGTGGTCGTGACCGAGCACTATCCCCAGGCCAGTGCGCTGGATTACGAGCGATCGGCCGCGGGTCTGCCGGCGGTCTACAGCCCCAAGCGCGGCTTCGGATACTTCGGCACCCCACCTGACACCGCCGAAACTGTCCTCTGGGTCGGCGGCACCGCACCTGAATTGCAGAAGTGGTTCGCCTCCGTCGTGCCGCTGGAGACGTTTGGGGTTCGCCTGGGCATGCCGCTGATCGCGCGCGGCATCACCATCTGGGAATGCGACGGCCCCAGGCTGCCGTGGTCGTCGGCATGGCCAAGAATGATGAGTCTCTGATCCGTGCAACGATTTCGCGCTTTGACGCCGGGCGCGGCCGAATGCCACGGGTTTCGCGAGTTCAGCGGCCGGTTCTCTTGGCGCTGGGGGCACCTTCCGCGTTGTCCCATGGCGCGAGCAGGAATTCGTTGACGAACCGCACAAATGTGTCGTCGACGTAGCTGGGATCGTCAGCGGTGAAGTATTCGATGATGAAACCCTGAAATGCCGCCAGCGCGATCCGGGAACGGGTTTCGGCGACATAGGCCGGAATACCCAGAGCCTCGAGCCGCGCTTGCGAGTTGCGGGTGAGCAACGACAACGTCTCCCAGGTATATGTGCGGTACGCGCTGTCGCGCCCGCAGGCCGCGCCGAACACCTGCAACACGATGCGGAGGGTTTCGCTGCGCTCGCCCCGGGTGCAGGCATGCCAATCCTCGAAGCACCATTTTCGATGCGCCGCCAGCGAAGTGGGACGCTCGACGTGTTCAGTCTCGGGGATGGCGGCACGCTGCTGGCTGTTGAGCACCGCAAGGATCAGTTGCTCCTTGCTGCCGAAGTAGTACACCAGCATCCGTGCGCTGGTCCCCAATTCGGCGGCCAAGGTTCGCAACGAAGTATCCAACACGCCTGTGCGCGCGAGGACAGCACTGGCGGCATCGACGAGGTCCGTGCGCTTTGCGTGGTCGATTGGCCGAGGCACGCTTTAATGTAGCACTGCTTCACTAATGCATAACGCGGGAACTGGGCTATGAAGGGGCGGCGATTCGCTCCTCTCTGATCGGACGACGCATTCGCAACAGCGGCGTGGCCCACCAAGGCGCCTCGGCCGCCAAGTGACTTTCGCCTCGCGCACGTGATCCAGATTGGCAAGCGGCGCGTCGTCGTCAGATCTCGATAACGATCTTTCCGATGGTGCGGTGGCTTTCGAGCAATGCGTGGGCGGTTTTCATGTTGTCGGCCGTAAGACCGGTGAGCAGGGTCGTGACAATGGGGCGTATTTGTCCACCGCTGGCGTAGCCGCTGACTGTCTCCAGGATGTCGCCTTGACTGGAGGGGGCGGCCCCGCTGGCGCGTTGGCTGAACACCAGTTCGGTGTGCAAGGACGCGGATTTTTGTACCAAAGGGGTGAGATCAACTGGGGTTCCAATGTCGATCGTCGACACGTGCCCGAATGGGCGTATCACCGCCGCGCTCGGTCTCGTAGCTGCACGTCAGCGCGATCACCGTCCGTCCTGTCTCGGCGGGTCCCGCTTGCCGCATCGATTCCATCTTGTTCTGTGGCCCAATCCGTGGCCAACCGCAGCGATGACGGGTCGGGTCGGCGCCATTGCGCGCGACGCACGGCTGAGGGCGCTAAATGCTGCCGCCGTCTCCCAGCCGCCAATCCCAATCACTTCCGGCCACAGTTCGATAAGCAGTTAGATCCGACCGCGGTGGGCCGCTGGTAGCCGTTGCTCGACCCACTGCCAATCGATTCGCTCCTGTTCGAGGCGCACTCGTTCACCCAGCCCGTCGCCAACCAGCTCCGAATAAAGGTCATACTCATCAGGCGTCAGCCGCGTCAGGACCGACTTCGCGGGCTGCGCTTCGATCACCCAGCGATTACGGTGGGTCAGCAGCGTGTCGCGGTCCATCATTACCGAGCGCGCTCGCGGGAGCCACGCCCGCAAACGGTCGAGAATGGCGAATCCGTGAGTGTCGATGTCCCCCCAGTAGAGGACGTCGGCCTCCGCCAGCCACCGCAGCCGACCTATGCTGTCGACTTCGAAGCCCTTTCCCCAGAACACAATTCCGTCTTCAGGGACATCCACACTCAGATAGCTGATCTCGTTCTCGACGATTACCGCGACGCGCGGTTCGACAGTGAGCTGTGTCAACTCCTCGGCACGCGCCGCAAGCTCAGTCAACGTCGGCCCCGGGAAACCCAGCGAGGGCGAGGGCCGGAACCGTACCAATCCGGGCTTGCACCTGAGACCGAGATCGGCCAGGAACCCCGTGGCCGTCGCTGAAACACGAAGCATCGCAGCCAAGACCGGTCGATGCCTCTCGGCGAACTTGGTGTCAACGCCGGGTGCGCTGATCTCGCGAAGGTATCGCTGCGACTGACGGTGACTGTCGAGCCAAACGTAGGCGGCGATCAACTGTGGCATCTCGGGCCCCAGCTCGAGCGCGCGATGCGGATGGCCGACGACCCAATCTCGGACCCGCGGATGCGGGTCTACCAGGGCCAGGAGTTGCTCGAACCGACGGACCGTAGTCATCACGCCCAAGACCGCGCACGCCTGCTCGATCGAGGACACCACGGCGCGGGTGGGCAAGCGGTTACGGCCGATCCGTCGACCACCAATCGACTCCCATTGCAGGGCATATCGAGTGTCGTCGCGACGGCCGGCGTCGAGAGCGGCCACCCACTCGCGGGCCGCGGCAATGTCGTCACCCACCTGCGATGGCTTGGGGCCGCGCAGCGGTACTTCGATCGGCTGAAAGGGATCGCCATTGGCGTAGGCCCGCAGCAGCGATCCATCGTCCCACCGTCTCCTCACCCTGGCGGCAACGTCGTCCGGTGTAGTCCATCCCGTAATCACGACTGCCGTGCGTCTCGCCGTGTCCGGTATTCCTCGATGGTCATCGTCTGGAGCCGCGAGGACGTTCCGGTGGGATTGTCCACGAACCCGATCGCCTTGACGTAGGGCTCTATGACGTGAACCTTCTGCAGAGGCGTGACGATGAGAAGTTGCAACCCCAGCGTCGCAAAGAGTTGCAGCGCGTACCGCGTGGAGACATCCGAGCCGCGGCCGAAGGCCTCGTCAATGACGGCGAAGCGGAAGTCGCGTGACTGCTCGGCGCCCCACTCAAGCCCGAACTGGTATGCGAGTGAGGCCGCGAGGATCGTGTAGGCGAGCTTCTCTTTCTGACCGCCCGATTTGCCGTCGGAATCGCTGTAATGTTCCCATTCATCACCAGTCTCGGCGTCGCGCTCGGATGCCGAGAAGACGAACCAGTTGCGCACGTCGGTAACGCGTCGGGTCCACGTCTTGTCAGATTCGGCGTAGCCGTCACGACCCCGGAAGCGCTCAATGATCCGCTTGACGTCGATGAAGCGCTGCTCCGAGTATTGGTCGCCGTCGAGCGCAAGGCTGTCGTTGGTCAGGTTACGTAGGTCCGAACGGAACTGTGCGACATCCTGATTCGTCGTAGGTTCTTTCTCCAGCCGAATGTAGCGACCCGGGTTGTAGGGCACCGCACCGAGCGCCTCGTTGATCCGATCTACCCGATCATCGATTGCCGAAGCCTGCCGATTGAGCCAGTTGTTGAAGCCCGCCAGCTCCTGGATGGCATTCTTGTTGAGCTGCTCCTTGAACTCCGCCTCGAACCGCGGGAGGTCGTCGGTCGCGACGCGATCACGGAACACCAAAAAGTCCAGTCGGGCCTCGACATTGGCGTCCATGTCCGCGCGAAGCTCGGGCCACCGACGCAAGACCTCGCTCATGTACTGGCCGAGGTTTAGCGCATGGCCGTTGAGTTGGCCAGTGAGGCGCTCGATGCGCCGATGGAGATCCGCCGACAGCGCTACCTCCGCGTCGGCGCACTCCGCCGCCCGCACCGGGCGGTTCTTTCCAACGCGTTCTTCGAGGGCGGCGTACGACCCGCGGGCGGTGGCCAGCTCTTCGTCTGGCTGCGCCGCGACAAACTCGTCGTCGCGCGCCTTTCCTTCCTCCGCCTGCCTTTTCGCTGCCGCCGTGGTGGCGAGCTTGCCGGTGAGCTCTTCGATCGACTCCCCCACAGCGTTGGCTTGCGCTTCATTCTCGTCAAGCGCCCGTGCGATCTCCACCAGTCGCGAAGAGCCGGCCAGCAGGCGATCGCGTTCGGCGTCGTGGTCGTTCGCACGCGACTGCGCCTCACCGACGTCGAGATCAGCCCATGAGCGGTACTCCTCAAGCCGAGCAACTGCTTGCAGCTTTGCCTGCACCGCATCACGTTGCGCATCGAGCCTGGTCAACTCGGCAGCAGCCTGCGCCTGCTTTCCCTCCAGCTCAGCGAGTTCGTCGCGAAGCGCGGCCATCTTTCGCTCGTTCGCCCAGCCAAGGACCCAACGACGGGGATCGTCGACGCGGTGTCGGTCGTCCTTCTCATGGCGCTCGCCCGAGCGCACCTGGCCCTCACGGGTAACGGCCCGGCGCTGGCTACGGAACTCCTCAAGGCTCGACGAGCACCGGAAGTCGGCCCGCTTCGCGAGCTCGTCGACCAAGTACTGATGGAAGGGCCCATCTCGGACCTCGATGCAGTCAGCGAGCCAAAGGCCCTCGCGCCCTGGCGATTGCAACGGAAGCCGTTGTCTGGCAACCCTTTCATAAACGAGCTTGGCGCCGATCGCCTTGCCGCCGCGGCCACGAAACGTCAGCCTTCGGCCGTTCACCCAACCAGCCACGGCGTCGTAGTGCTGTTGCGGCACCAGCAGCGAGAGAGCGAACCCCCGCAGCACCCGTTCCGCGGCGCCCCGCCACTCGGCGTGCTCGTCGGTCACGTCAAGCAGTTCGCCCGCATACGGAAGGTCGTCCGGCGTGAGCCCGAGGGCCGCGCACAGCTCCGCGCGCACCTCGACCTGCTCGACGGGCAGGTTGCTAGTGCGTTGCTCCAAGCTGGTGAGTTCTTCGGAGATGAGGTCGCACTGCCGTCGAAACTCCCTCTCCCGTCCGATCACGTCGGCTGTGGCCGTGTCGAGGGTGCGCTTCTCCGCGGTGAGCCGTGACCGCTCGGCAGAGGCCAAGGCGGCGAGCGCCGCGAAACTTTCGCCGTTGGCGACCGGGTCCAACCCGGCCTCGGTGACGGCGGCGTCGAATCGCGTCCGGGCGTGACGACGACTCTCGGCCTGAGCACGGGCCTCGCCGGCGAGTCGCTCCAGCTCGCCGATGCGGTCGCCGCCGGCCCTGGCGCGTTCCTCGATGAGGGAGTCGCGCTCGTCCTTTAGCTTCTGTTCCTTGGCTTTTGCGGCGTCCTGCTCCTTCCATAAGCCCAAGCCCTCGGCCTCCAGTTTGGCGATCTCATGGGCGAGCAGACTGGAACGAAGCTCGGCGACGAAGAGCCGGACGGCGGACCGCTCGCGCTCCAACGACTCACGTTCGGCGAGCCCGGCGTCGTACTTTGCCGCGGTCTGCACGACAGGTTCGAGCGCTTCGAGCTGCTCTCTCGCTCGCTTGACGGCGTCGTGAGCCTTGGTCAGGTTGTCGAAATGGCCGATGATTTCAGAGACGCGCGAGCCGGCATCGCTGGGTTCGAGCATGTGGTCGCGCACGAAGTCGTTGAGGTTGCCGACTGACTTCATCGAGACGGTCTGATGGAACAGCTCGAGCGCCTGCTCCGATCGGATTCCGAGCAGGCGACGTAACGAAGTTGCGTACTTGGGGAACTCGTCGAAGATCTCCGCTCCGGTAGCACGCAGCCTCTTGCGGAGATCGCGCAGGTCCGTGCCGAAGTCGGCGAAATCCGTTGCGATCGAGAGCGCTTTGGTTGCGGTGAGAAAGAAGCGGTAAGGCTGTCCCGTGCTCTCGCGCTGCTGGAAAACCTGGGCCAGGGTCACCGTCTCGTCGTAGCCGTGGTTGGTGAACACCCCGAGGACAACCGAGTATGTCCGCCGGTTTTCGCGCAGCCCCTTGGCGCGTGACCGTCCGGTGGTTTCGTTTCGCTCGGACTTGTAGTGGCCTTCGACGTACGAGCGTAGGGTGCGTTCCTTAGCCTCGGCGCCCGCAGCCTTGTTATAGGCCGCCTTGTGGGACGGCATCAGCAATGTGGTGAGTGCATCGACGATCGTCGACTTGCCGGAGCCGATATCGCCGGTGAGCAGTGCGGTCTCGGTGTCGGGAGTGAGGCGCCAGACTTGGGAGTCGAACGTGCCCCAGTTGAATACTTCCGTGTACTGAAGCCGGTAGCCGGCCCTTCGGGCATCGCCGAGTCCGACCATCGAGAAGAGTCCGTCACTCATCGCTGGGCGCCGATCCCGCGTACTCTCGTAGCTTGGCTGCGAAGTCCGAGAGGGTATGGGCGTCGACGTATGCCTTGAGGATTCGCCGCACTTCCCAGTGGTCGCTTTGACCGCGTAGCTGCCGCAGAAACCCGAGTTCGACCGCCTTCTTGATGGTCGTCTCCGCCTGGTCGACGACTCGTGCGTCGTTCGTGGATTCGGCCTGGAAGAGCCTCAGCATCTCGACGATCTGGTCGGTGGTCAGCACCAGCCGGCCGTCACCGCCGGTCGTCTCGAACTCGACGAGCCGCTTGCGCAGTAATACCAGCAGCAGGCTGACGTTGTAGGTCAGTGCACGCCTGCGCACCAGCCGCGGGACCGCCTCTACACCCTCGCCATCTTCCTCGGGCCGGGATCGAAGATAGGCGTACCCTTCTGCTTCGTCTACGACCACGTCGACGCCGATCGTGGCGAAATGGTCGCGGACACCAGCGCCCAGGCGTTCCAGCGTCAACCAGGTGTCCTCGTCCGACTCCCGGTACACGACACCTTGCATCAGCCGGATGGTCGCGCTGGCGACTGCATACTCGTTGCTCATCGCCGCCTCACCGTCACTTTTGGCAGCCTCGCTCGCTTGGTCACGTCCGGGTCGCCCGGGTCGGAGTACTCCAGAAAAGTCTCGTCGGTGTCGTCCTTTTCGACCACCATGTCTTCGTCATCGAGCGCAAGGTAGCCGACGATCTCTGCCGCCCCCTGCTGGATGGGGTGCATCGCGACGACGTCGGAGAGGAGGGCCGAGGAGTTCTCGGGCAGAACGGTGCGGATGATCTCGGCCAGGCGAGCCTGGTCGACAAACGTCTGAGCGAAGAGCAGATCAGCGTCGACCTCCCCGGTCGGCTCTGCGATCCGGCTCTCAACCGTTACCGCCGCGGGGGGTTGGTAGAGCGGGCGCTCGAACGGGAGCACGATCTCGATGCCCGGCTGATCGACCTCGAGGCCGAATCTGGGAGGATTGTCGCGGAGCTCAAGAGCGACACTCTCCACTGCGCGGACCAGGTCGAGCACGCGCCGGTTCTCCAACCAGACCTGGTCGTCGAGGAAGCGGCGCAGTTGTTCGGATATCTGCCGGACGGTGCGCTGTGCCCGATCGGCAGCTTCAGACCAGTCGTGGTGTATTCCACGAATCCTGTGGTCGGCCTCGATGGTATCGATGGCTGACACCCTGGCGAGCAGATCAGCGAGCTCGGCCTGGCGGGACTCGGAGAGCAGAAAGTCGTAGAACGACTGGAAACTGCGCCCTTGGTCAGAGCCGGCAATCTGAGAGCGACTTCCGACCAACTCGGCAAGCAGGTCGCCTTTGGAGCCATCCCATGCCGCGATCTTTTCTCGCGCGGCGCGGTCCAGGAGCCGGAAGTTCTCTTCAACCTCCCGAAAGTCCGAGAGCAACTCCCGCGCAGTTGTAGAGAGCTGTTGGTAGCGGTCGCGGACCCCGGTCGCATCTAGCACTGTGAAGACACCGGCTTCAACGGCCGCGATCTCGGCATCAAGTTCGTCGCGCCGGCGGCGTAGTTCGGTCAGCCGGACGTCGGGTTCGACTTCGGTTCCATGCACGATCTGTCGGAGCAGCTCGACCACGGTATGCAACCTGGACTCGGTTCCTACGAAGGACCTGCCCTTGAGGGTCATCACCCAGGCGTACGCCTTCTCGAATGCCGGGGTGACCTCGTAGTGCACTTCGTCGTCGCCAGGTGGGTAGAACCGCCGCAGATAGCCGGCGTCGGTCGCCGCCCAATCCTCCAAGTAGGACCGCGCGTCCTTGGGAAACCGTTGCTCCCCGTTCTCGGTGAGGATTTCGGCGTTTAGCGCGTGTAGGTGGTCGTCCAACTCCGCCGCGACCTCGCTCGCTGGGCAGGCGCCGCGGTTGCCCTCGACGAAAAACCTCCCGAGGAAAGAGAGGATCAGTGCGGAGTTGCCGGCGCGCAGCAGTCGCCAGGCGGGGTGTCGTTCCCGCAGCGCGTCGATCGCCGCATATTCCATCTCCGAAAGCGTAGAGAATCCCACCGACGAATTCCCGCGTGCTCGCGGGAAAAGACCGCTTCTTCCGGATCTGCCGATTTGGTTGCGGCGGCTCCGGGCGTGACATGAGATCGCATGACGACACCATGTTGGGAAACCAACATCCCCCCGTCGGACGCCGTGTGCTGATTTCTTGACATCAAGAGGGAGGCTGGCTCAAGTGCGGCCTGATCGACGACGCCGATGGAACGACCGTCGAGATGTTGCAGATCACGGAAGTCCGTCAGGATGGCCTCCTGCGGGCATGCGTGAGCTTCGGTCGCGACGACATCGACGGGTCCTCACTGCTCGCCGATCGGTTCGGCAGATGCCGCGCACCCCGACGCCGTCGGAGCAACCCGAATGCCTTGTCTTCCAACTTCTCCGTCAGCCCGGCAATCCGTTCTGCCCGTTCGGGCCGAAGAAGTAATACGCGCCGAAGCCGCCGGGGCCGCCGACGCCCGGGACGGCCCCGGCGCCGCCGTTGCCGCCGCCGCCCCCGATGCCGAAGAGGAGGCCGCCGTAGCCGCCCTGGCTGCCGTTCCCGCCGAACGCCAAGCCGGGCGCGCCGAAGCCGTTGCCGCCGTGACCGCCGAGGCCGAACACCAGCCCGCCGAGCCCGCCGAGGCCACCGGTGCCGCCGTGGCCGCCGGCCTGCGCCACCCCGCCGTCCCCGCCGGCTCCGCCGATGCCGAATAAGGAACCCCCGGCGTAGATGCTGCCGGCGCCATCGCTGAACACGTAACCGTTGTCGCCGCCATAGCCGCCGGGCCCGCCGGTGCCGCCGGGCGTCAGGGCGGTCCCGCCGGCCCCGCCGTGGCCGCCGAGTCCGAAGAGGATGCCGCCGCCCCCACCGCCCTGGCCGCCCTGGCCGCCGATGTTGCCCGCACCGACGGCCGCTCCGCCGGCGCCGCCGTCGGCCCCGGTGCCGATGAGGTTGAAGAGGGCGCCGCCGCTGCCGCCGCCGCCGCCGACGCCCGCGAGCCCGTTGGAGAAGTTGAGGCTGGACCCGCCCGCGCCGCCCGCGCCGCCCGCGCCGTAGATCAAGCTGCTGCCGTTGCCTCCGGCGGCGCCCCAGCCGGCAACGAAGCCGTTGCCACCGGCCCCGCCGATGCCGCCGTTACCGATCAGGAACCCGCCGTTCCCGCCGAAGCCGCCGTCGCCGCCGACCCCATTGACGCTGGCACCACCGGTCCCGCCGCCGCCGCCGTTACCGAGAAGTCCGACGGCACTGCCCCCGTTGCCGCCGAAGCCGGCCACCCCCGCGCCGATAGCGTTCCCACCGTTTCCGCCGCGGCCGCCGTTGCCGAACAGGAACCCGCCGCTGCCGCCGCTGCCGCCGTTCTGACCGGGCCCGCCGGAACCACCGGCACCGCCGTCGCCCCACAACAACCCGCCGTTTTGACCGTTGGCTCCTGTTCCGGGGGTGCCGTCGGCGCCGTTGCCGATCAGTGGCCTGCCCAGCAACGCTTCGAAGGGCGCATTGATGTCGTCGAGGAGTCCCTGCAAGGGATTGGCGTTGGCGGCCTCGGCGCCGGCGTAGGAGTTCGCCCCGGCCATCAGCAGCTGCACGAACTGCTGGTGAAATTCCGCCGCCTGAGCGCTGATCGCCTGATAGGCCCGCGCGTACTGGCCGAACGTCGCCGCGACGGCCACCGACACCTCATCGCCGGCCGCGGCCACCACCACCGACGTCGGGGCCGCCGCCGCGGCGTTGGCCGCATTGATCGTCGAACCGACATTCGCCAAATCCGAAGCCGCCGCCGTCACATACTCCGGGACCGCGATAACAAATGACATTCCGACCTCCGAACGACGCGGCGGCCGCCCGACGGTCACCGAATAGCAAGAATGGTCTCGTTGTGGTTGCCCTACCGATCCCAAGTTTCAGTCGGCATGTCCGCAACGGCCTGACTCAACTCGCCGTCGATGAGGCGACCCTAGGCGCACCCAAAGCTCACACTGTGAAACCCACGGCTTTCTGCTGTGGATGCTGATGCGCTATCTCGTCGTCACTGCCGTTCTGCGGGTATTCGTCGGGCGGCTCGGTGACATATTCGGCATCGCGTCGTCGTAAAGGGGCTCTTCGCAGTTGGGGGTGTGGAGGTGGTCGGCGCGTGCAGGATCACCCAAGAAGGATCGGTGGTGTCGCCGTCGCGGTGAACAGGGCATTGCGCGTGACAGCGTGACCCGCACGCTGGCCCAAACTACGCTGCTGCGTGTCGGTATCACTGGGGGCAGTGACATCCGTCCCGGACGCCCGGCCGACGTCTATGGTGATCCGTCGCAAAACGCCGGCTTGCCCGCTCCGAAGTTGTTGCTGTACTCGTCTTTTGGCGTGGTTTGCGACGTCAGCGCGGGCGTCGGACGGCGGCCGTCGGCTCGGACCGGCCGGTGAGGTCGATGGGCGCCCGGGCGGTGGCGTCGGTGCCCGCGGCCGCACTGGGGGACTCGAACGCATCTGCCCCTGCGGCCCAATCATCGCCGGGGTTCACCGAGTCGAGAGGGCTCGCGGGGTCCGGCCGCCGTTGTTGTCCGGTCACCGGATTGAGCGAGTCGGTGTGCCGCCGAGCCTGGCCGGAGGCCCCTTCCGCCCGTTTGGACATTTGTATCCATCCGCCCAGCGTCGGCATCGTCACGTTTGATGTGTGATCCAGTTGCTCGTCTTGGCGCTGCGGGCTGGCTGGTGTCTCACTCGCGCCCGTCGCCCCGCGGTCAGGCTCTTCTTGTGTCACCTTTTGGCGAGCCGATTGAGTGGCGGATGCGACCGGGATCGCGGACGGTCCAGTAGCGAGAACCCTGAAATCAGAAACCAGTGACTCAGCTACCGCGGAAACCTCGCTGCGGGTCGTCGACGCGATCGCGATTTGCGCCGCCCTAGCACCGGCGTGATCGATCTGGGAGGTCACATCGTCTGCCTTACTGGCGTTTTCTACCGACAAACCGATCAGTGCACCCAGCATCCCGAGCGCGGCTGCTATTGCAAGCGAGGACGCCGCGATAGCCCAAGCCGTTGTCCAAGCGGGTCCGCTCGGGACTAGGGCCAGAGCGATTCGAAGACCGGCTTCAACGATAATCGCCACGGCAAGGAGATTGAGCAAAATCCCGAAACCAAGACGAAAATGGGTCACCCATTCCGCTTGATCCGCGACTATGTCGGCCTGCTGACCGTCCAGGTCGGCGAGCGTCTGCGCGATGTCCCGCAGTGCCACCACCTGGGCTGCGAAGGTCTCGGAAGCCACGCCCTGCCAATTCTCGTCCGGAATGGCCGACTCGAGGCGCTCCCGAAGAGTGCCCCACAGCTGCGCGCCGGCTTTCAGGTCGTTCCCCTCGTTCGGGGGCCCGAACCCGGTCAACAGCTCCAAATATCCGACAATGGTGGCGGTCCACGGAAGAATATTGACGCTTGCGCCCGTGTTACTTTTTTCTACTTCACCGAAGGCGACTTGGCTGCCGTTTCGGGCAACTCCTGCCTTGTGGGCAGTTCCGGAGATGAAATTGTCATGGAATTTAATTCTCCACTCGGGGGCTTCGGCTGCACCTCTCATCATGAACTTGTTGTCCCATTCTTCGAGGGACTTGCCCCATTTGGCTACCTTGGTGACGATTTGACGCGAATTCAGGCTGCTCCCGAGCCCCCCCGTCATGCCAGCGATGTTGCCCGCAAGGTATTCAGGGCCGCCTGCCGAACTCGAAGTGGAAGGCGTCACGTTGCTATCCAAGCCGATGAATTGCGATCCGAAGTTAGCCAAATTACTGAGCACTCGGGCAGCGTCGGCCAAAATTGACATAGATGCGTCCTCGGCTTGGGTTGTCGCTGTTACCTTTGGGGTCTACCGTTGGGCAACGATAACACCGGCTGTTGTCCGGGATGGGCACCAAGATTCGTGAGCCAGCGCCGATCCGCCCGATCACCGGCTGCGGCGCGCGGATCGAATATCTGTCCCGCCGGGCACACTCGTCCCCATACACGCAGTCGAGTACGCGCCAGGCCGGTTGGCCGACGTTTACGGGCTCTTCGCCGTTGGGGCTGTAGAGGTGGTCGGCGCGTCGACGCCTTAGCAGAGGTCGAGGTCTTCCGATGATGGAGGTTCCTACGCCATCCATCCGAAAGACCTCGACGTGCCTGACGCTACCGGTCGGGCGGGCTTCGCCTGCGCAGACCTGACCACTTTCCGCCGCCTCCATGAGCTCGGGTTCGAGGTAACCGGGCAGCACCTCACCGCGGACCGCGCCGTGCCGGCGTGCAGGATCGCCAAGAAGGATCGGTGGTATCGCCGTCGCAGTGAACAGGGCATTGCGCGTGACAGCGTGACCCACACGCTGACCCATGAGCCGACGCGATCCGTATGGCCATGCGCGTCCGCGCAGCCGACAAAGAACTGGGCGACCTCACCCGGCAGATGACCGCCCTCCTCCAGGCCACCCCCGCAGCGGACCTGCTGGACAAGCCCGGCATCGGGCCCGTCACCGCCGCGATCGCCTACGCCGCATGGTCATGGCGTGTTTCCCGTGAATGAGACCAGGAGGTTTTAGAGTCCTGTGGCCCGATGTCGGGCTGGAAGGGACGATGGAACACATGGCTGGTCGGAAGCGGAATTCCGCGGAGGACATCGTGCGCAAGCTGCGCCGTGCGGATGAGCTGGCTGCCGAGGGCAAGACCGGTGAGCAGATCGCCGCCGAACTGCAGGTGTCACCGGCGACGCTGTACAACTGGCGGCGCACCTACGGCGGGATGGACACCGACGCCGCCAAGGAGCTCAAGGAGCTGCGTGAGCAGAACGCCCGCCTGAAGCGGCTGTTGGCCGATGCTGAGCTAGAGAAAGACGCGTTGCGGGAGGTCGCGAAGGGAAAATTCTGAGCCCAGCTGCTAAGCGGCGCGCCGTGGACATGCTCAAAGCTACGTTGAGCGTGTCGGAGCGGTTGGCGTGCAAGGCCGTTGGGCTGGCCCGCTCCACTTACCGCCGTCTGCCTCTGGCGCAGACCCCTGAGGATCCCGACGCACAGATGCGGGCCTGGCTGCGCGCCTACGCCACCAAACACCCCTGCCACGGGTTCCGGCGCGCCTGGGCAGCGCTGCGCTACGACGAGCACCAGGAGGTCAACAAGAAGAAGATCCTCCGGCTCTGGCGCGAAGAGGGGCTGCAAGTGCGGGTGCGCAGCCCGCGCAAGCGGGCTGGGATCTCCTCGGTCCCGCCGATCGTGGCCGACGCGCCCGGCGTGGTGTGGGCCATCGATTTCCAGTTCGACTCCACCGTCGATGGCAAGGCCATCAAGATCGCCTCGATGATCGATGAACACACCCGCGAGTCACTGCTGAACCTGGTGGAACGGTCGATCACCGGCGAGGCGCTCGTCGAGGAGCTCACCAAGGTGTTCGCCGCGGCCGGTGGCCCGCCGAAGGTGCTTCGGCTGGACAATGGGCCGGAGATGGTTTCGCAAGCGCTGCAACGGTTCTGCGAGAACAAGACCGGGATGGTCTACATTCCGCCCGGCTGTCCGTGGGACAACGGCTACATCGAATCGTTCAACAACCGGCTACGCAAGGAGTGCCTCAACCGCAACTACTGGAACACCCTGTTCGAGGCCCGCGTGGTCATCGGCGACTTCAAGACCGAACATAATCACCGACACCGGCACTCGGCACTGGGCTACCGAACGCCGGCCGAGTACGCTGCGGCGTGCAGCTGCACCCACACCCCGGTGGCCTGCAGCATCAACTGAGAACGGATCAAACCAACCCGACTCTAGAACCGGGTGGACTCAGAAACGGGGACTCGCCAGTCACACCCCGGGCGAGTTCGCTCCGAGGCCGCGTTCGCGAGCCTGGCAGGCGTCAACCCGATCCCCCCTCGTCCGGTAACAGCGTGCCGGATCAACCGCGGCGGCGACCGCCGGCTCAACCGCGCCCTCCACATCGCCGTCGTCACGCGCATGCGCATGGACCCCAAGACCCGCACCTACGTCGCCAAACGCTAAGCGCAAGGGCGTACCCCGCGAGAGATCCGGCGCTCGCTCAAGCGCTACCTCGCACGCCAGATCTATCGGCAACTCAAAGCCGCGAACACCTCTGCAGCAGCCGCTTTGAGAGGGACCCGGTTGGTGGTCCAGTCGCTATGCGGCTTGGGGTTGATGGGTCGTGGTCCACTGTAGGGCGAACTCGGCTGGGGTGAGTTCACC
>NZ_JAZGLV010000031.1:0-49836 GCF_036409085.1 Mycobacterium sp. 050134 | reverse complement strand
GAGTTGGCCTGCTCGTAAATCACCTGGAAGTTACGACCCAACTGGGTGATGAACTCCTGGCACGCCACCGAACCGGCGCCACCCCAGAAGTCACCGGCAGCCAGCACATCGCGAACGATGGCCTGGTGCTCGGCCTCCAACGACGCAGCCTGGGCCCGGATCAGGGCGCCGTGCGAGTCAACGTCACCGAACTGGTAATTGATCGTCATCGTCATATCCCCTAGCTGCTCAAGATCTGCTGCGAAGCCTGCTCTTGCTGCTCGTAGTTATTCGCGTCGCGGACCAGGCCGTCGCGAACCCCGTGCAGCATGTTCACGATGTTGCGGAAGGCCTGGTTGACCTGCCCCATCGTGTCGTAGGACGTGGCCTGGGCCTGGCCGCTCCACCCAGCGCCGGCGATGTTCATCGACGACGCCCACATCTTGCGGGCCTCGTCCTCCACCGTCTGCGCATGCACTTCGAAACGACCGGCCATCGCACGCATCGCGTGCGGGTCGGTCATGAACCGAGTAGTCACTGAAATGCTCCCTTCACACTGATTTGGAATGTCATCACCCGCCGCCGCTACGGCGGGCAACGTCTAAGCGGGCCGGTTATCCGACCCCGGTGCGCGGCACGACGCTAGGCCGCTGCTGGATCACGTGGGTCGGGCTGGCGCCGCCGCGGCCGAGCATCCCGCCCGGCATGCCGCCGCCCGCTCCCATTCCGCCCATCGGCATCGGCATCATCGGCATGCCGCCGCCCATCGGGGCCCCGGCCGCGGCCGCGGCCGGCATTTCGCTGCCGAGCCCCGACATCGCGGCGCTGACCATCCGCGACGGCGCAGAACCCTGCCACGTCGGCGGCACCGACATCGCCCCGACCAGGCGCGCCTTGCCGAGACCGGCCGCGGCGTCGCCCAGGCCACCGATGCCACCGCCGCCGAAACCCTTCCCGAGGGGGGCGGTGGCGTCGACCATCTTGGGCACGGCAGCGGCAGCGGTGTTCGCGCTCGCCAGCGCCGCCGGGCTCGACGCGCTCATCCCGGCCTGAGCGGCCATCATGATCGGCGACATCATCATGCTCACCGGCATCATGCCCACCTGGGCGATCGTGGACAGGGAGGAGATCGGTGCCGCGGAAGCGAGCGCCGAGACCTGCGACACGGCCGGTGCGACCGCCGACACGACGCCACTCACCGGAGCCGATATCGCGCCTCCGACCGACGATGCGAACGTCGCCGCCTGCGACGCCATACCCGTCAGCGGCGCCGCCAGGATCGACGACAGACCCGCCAGGCTCACCGGGGGGAGGCTGAACGCCGGCAACGCGGACGCCACGGTCATGGCCCCCGCGTGGTAGCCGAACATCGCCGCCACGTCCTGGGCCCACATCTCCATGTACTCGAACTCGGTGGCCGCGATCGCGGGCGTGTTCTGGCCGAGGATGTTCGTCGCGATCAGCGCCATCAGCTGGACGCGGTTGGCGACCACCGCCGGGGTCGGGATTGTCGCCGTCAGCGCCGCCTCGAAGGCCGTCGCCGCCGTCCGCGCCTGGGCTGCGGCCGACTCGGCTTGCCCCGCTGCCGCGCTCAACCATCCGACGTACGGAGTCGCCGCGGCCGCCATGGCCAGCGACGCCGGACCCGCCCAGGGCCCATTGGTCAATCCCGTCACCACCGAATCGAACGACGATGCCGCGGCCGCCAGGTCAGCCGCCAATCCGTCCCACGCCGCCGCAGCGGCGAACATCGGCCCTGATCCCGCCCCGCCGAACATCAACGCCGAGTTGATCTCCGGGGGAAACCACGGAAAGGAAGGAAACGTCACTAGTCAACACCTCCAGCCGCAAAAACGGCTTCGACATCACACACCACGTGCACGGCCGTTCGACCTGCGCTGACAACCACTGTTGGATCGTAAGCCAATTCCGCGGCGAAAACAGGGGCTTTCGTCATTTGATTTCCAGGGCCTGGCGCCTGCGGCTTGAGACGGTGGTCCGCCGGACACCGGTCCAGTTAGTTTAGGCGGGCCGAGGCGCCGCGCGGTCGATCGCGATCACCCTACACAATTCGCCCGGGCTTCATTGCAGGTTCAGGCTCCGGTTCGGCTGGGCCGGGAGCGACGACACTCGGGGCCGGCGCGTCGTCGCGCACGAGACCGGATTGATTGGCGGGGGCGCCAATTATCCGACCCCACCGAGAATTCGCTTCAATTCGACGCGGGCCGGGCCGTGAGCCCGCGCGCACGCGCGGAATCACGGCGCCCGAATTCGGGCGCGGTCAGCAGCCCTTGAGCCGCGTCGCGAGGTAATCGGTGACGGCAGCCATCGCGACCCGTTCCTGGGTCATGTGGTCGCGTTCGCGCACCGTGACGGCGTTGTCCTCGAGCGAGTCGAAATCGATCGTCACGCAGAAGGGCGTCCCGACCTCGTCCTGACGCCGGTAGCGGCGGCCGATGGCGCCCGCGTCATCGAAGTCGATGTTCCAGCATCTGCGCAATTCGGCGGCCAGGTCGCGGGCCTTGGGGCTCAGGTCGGCGTGCCGCGAAAGCGGCAACACGGCCGCCTTGACGGGCGCCAGCCGCGGATCCAGCCGCAGCACGGTCCGTTTGTCCATGCCGCCCTTGGCATTCGGGGCCTCGTCCTCGACGTAGGCGTCGATCATGAACGCCATGAACGACCGGGTCAGCCCGGCCGCCGGCTCGATGACGTAGGGCACGTAGCGGCTGTCCGTCACCTGGTCGTAGAACGACAGGTCGGCCCCGGAGTGCTTCGAATGTGTCGACAGGTCGAAGTCGGTGCGGTTGGCCACCCCCTCCAGCTCGCCCCACGGGTTGCCGGCGAAGCCGAACTTGTACTCGATGTCGACGGTGCGGTCGGAGTAGTGGGACAGCTTCTCCGCCGGGTGTTCGAACAGCCGGAGGTTCTCGGGATCGATGCCCAGGTCGACATACCACTGCCACCGGGTATCGATCCAGTACTGATGCCATTCCCTGGCGGTGGACGGCTCGACGAAGAATTCCATCTCCATTTGCTCGAACTCCCGGGTGCGGAAGATGAAATTGCCCGGGGTGATCTCGTTGCGGAAACTCTTGCCGATCTGGCCGATGCCGAAGGGCGGTTTTTTGCGCGCGGTGGTCGCGACGTTGGCAAAGTTGACGAAGATGCCCTGTGCGGTCTCGGGACGGAGGTAGTGCAGCCCCTCTTCGGTCTCGATGGGTCCGAGGTAAGTCTTGAGCATCATGTTGAACTCGCGGGGTTCGGTCCACTGCCCCTTGGTGCCGCAATCCGGGCAGACGATCTCCGTCATCGGGACCGAGTCCGGGTCGTCGAGACCCTTCTTGGCCGCGTAAGCCTCCTGCATGTGGTCCTGGCGGTGCCGGTGGTGGCAGTTCAGGCACTCGACCAGCGGATCGTTGAACACCTCGACGTGGCCGGACGCCACCCACACCTGTCGCGGCAGGATGATCGACGAGTCCAGGCCCACCACGTCGTCGCGGCCGGTGACCACCGAGCGCCACCACTGCCGCTTGATGTTCTCCTTGAGCTCGACGCCCAGCGGGCCGTAATCCCATGCCGATCGGGTGCCGCCGTAGATCTCACCCGAGGGGTAGACGAAGCCCCGGCGTTTGGCCAGGTTCACCACGGTGTCAATGACGGACGCCACGGGGTGGTCCGCTCCTTTCTCTGGGTCGAGCCTTCGGGGTCGAGGGGCGAACGGGTGCGGCGGTCGACCACCGCGCGCAGAGCACCAGTCATGGTAGCGATCGGCGCGGTGGTCTTTGACATGCGTCATCATGCATGTGACAGTGGAGGGCGATGGGCCGCCGCCCTCCGCGGCCGGCCAACCCTCCTACCTGCCACTTCTCGAGGTGATGGCTCTCTTTCCCATGGTGACGCCTTCTTACGGGCCCCCTGCGGGGCCGACCGACGCCGACGGCGACCTGGGTGCGGGCCTGAGCGTCCTGGGGCCGGGCCCCGTCCACGAGCACGCCGGTTCCGGTGAGCCCGCGCTGGCCTATCCCGTGCCGCCGCCCCGGGAAATCCTCGGCGCCGCCGGCGAACTCCTACGCGCGCTGGCCGCGCCCGTACGGATCGCGATCGTGCTGCAGCTGCGGGAATCCCATCGCTGCGTGCACGAACTCGTCGACGCGCTGGGCGTGCCGCAGCCGCTGGTCAGCCAGCACCTCAAGATTCTCAAGGCGGCGGGCGTCGTCGCCGGCGAACGTTCGGGCCGCGAAGTGCTGTACCGGCTCGCCGACCACCACCTGGCGCACATCGTGGTCGACGCCGTCGCCCACGCCAGCGAGGACATCCCGTGACGGGCGCCGGCGTGCGTTCGACCCGCCAGCGGGCGGCCATCGCCACCCTGCTGGACTCGCTCGACGAGTTCCGCTCGGCCCAGGAACTGCACGACGAGCTGCGGCACCGCGGCGAGAACATTGGACTGACCACCGTCTACCGGACGCTCCAGTCGATGGCGGCCGCGGGAGTGGTCGACACCCTGCGCACCGACACCGGCGAGTCGGTTTACCGCCGGTGCTCGCAGCACCATCACCACCACCTGGTGTGCCGCTGCTGCGGGTCCACCGTCGAGATCGGCGACCACGAGGTGGAGGACTGGGCCGCCCAGGTGGCCGCCAAGCACGGCTTCTCCGACGTCAGCCACACGATCGAGATCTTCGGCACCTGCAGCGACTGCCGGGCCTGAGGGGGTTCAGGACGTCAGGGCCTGGCGAATCTGGGCCCCGGTGTCCAGCACCAGCAGAATCAGCGTGCGCAGCGCGTCGTCGGTGAGGCCGCCGCCCGGAAAGTTGTAGCGCAGCATCACGTCGGCGGCCTTGGCCGTGCCCTTGCCGGAGTTGCGCTGCACCGCCTTCACGCTGACATTCTCCGTCATCGTGACGCTGCCGAAGTTGAGGTCACGCGCCTGCCTGGTCACCTGATCGCTGACCTTCTTGGTCAGCGGCAGGTCCCACGCCAGGACCTGTGTGAGCGACACCAGGTCGAGGTCCTCGGCGATGTTCACCACGCGCAGCGACGCGAACGTGCCGTTGTGCCGCACCGTGAGCGCGCCGTCCGGTTCCGCCTCGACGGGAAGGGCGTCGCCCAGGATGTGCGCCAGGCGATCCTGCAGCGACGGCATCAGGCGCTCCCAAACCGACGGTTGCGCGAGGCGTACTCCTCGCAGGCGGCCCACAGGTCGCGGCGGTCGTAGTCGGGCCACAGCTTGTCCTGAAAGATGTACTCGGCGTAGGCGGCCTGCCACAGCATGAAATTGCTGGCCCGCTGCTCCCCCGATGTCCGCAGGAAGAGGTCGACGTCGGGGATGTCGGGGCGCTGCAGATGCCGCGAGATTGTGGACTCGTTGACCCGCTCCGGGTTCAGCCGGCCCGCGGCCGCCTCGCGCGCGATCTCCCTGGCCGCCTCGGCGATCTCGGTGCGGCCGCCGTAGTTGACGCAGTAATTGATGGTGATCACGTCGTTGTTCCTCGTCAGCTGCTCGGCGATCGCCAGCTCGTTGATGACGCTGCGCCACAGGCGCGGGCGCGAACCGACCCACCGGATCCGCACACCCATCTCGTTGAGGACTTCCCGTCGCCGTCGGACCACGTCGCGATTGAACCCCATCAGGAAGCGGACCTCCTCGGCCGAGCGCTTCCAGTTCTCGGTGGAGAAGGCGTAGAGGCTGAGCCACTTGATGCCGAGTTCCACCGCGCCGCACGCGATGTCGATGACGACGGCCTCGCCCATCTTGTGGCCCTCGGTGCGCCGCAGGCCGCGTTGGGTGGCCCAGCGGCCGTTGCCGTCCATGACGATGGCGACGTGATTGGGCAGCCGGTCGGCCGGGATGCGGGGCGGGGCCGCCTTGGACACGTGCTGCGGCGGCCGGCGCGGGCCGCCATCGAGTGCCGGCGGCAACTTCGGGAACACGACCGGCCACGTCGAGGTGTCCGGGAAGGTGGGATAGTCGTCGGGCGCGGGAGGGAGCTGCGGGAAGTCGGACGCCGCCTTGCGCTCGGCTCTGCTAGCCACAGTCCATATCCTGCCTGGGCAGCGCCGAGCGCCGGTCGGCGATGGCCCGATCGGCGTGGTACGTCCGCTCCACCAGCGGCAACGTCTTGAGCTGGCGTTCCAGGTGCCATTGCAGGTGCGCGGCCACCAGCCCGCTGACGTAGCTGCGATGCGATTGCGGGGTTTGTTCGGCGAACTCCCAATCGCCGTCGTGCAGCGCCGACATCAGGTCCAGCACCCCCGGCGGGGGGGTCGTCGCACCGGCGGGGCGGCAGTGCGTGCACACGCTGCCCCCGGCGGCGATGTGAAATGCCCGGTGCGGGCCGGGGGTGGCGCAACGGGCGCACTCGGTGAGCGCCGGCGCCCATCCGGCGGTGCCCATGGCACGCAGCAGGTAGGCGTCCAGCAACAAGTCACGGGAGCGGCGCCCGTCGGCCACCGCCCGCAGCGCGCTGACCGTGAGCCGGTGCAGCGCCGGGGCGGGCGCCCGCTCCTCGCCGGCGAGCCGTTCGGCGGTCTCCAGCATTGCGCAGCCGCAGGTGTACCGGCCGTAGTCGCTGACGATGTCGGTGGCGAACGCGTCGATCGCGACGACCTGGGTGACGATGTCGAGGTTGCGGCCGGGGTGCAGTTGCGCGTCGATGTGCGCGAACGGCTCGAGCCGTGCGCCGAATTTGCTGCGGGTGCGGCGGACGCCCTTGGCCACCGCGCGGACCAGACCGTGATCACGGGTCAGCAGGGTGACGATCCGGTCGGCTTCGCCGAGCTTGTGCTGGCGCAGCACAACAGCCCGGTCTCGATATAGCCGCATCCCCATAGTTTTGCACCCCGCCGCGACAATGCGGGCATCCGCGCCGATAGTCTCTCAACCCGTGGTTGGCACGCCTGGCTCCGGTTTCGGATCCGTTTCCGGATCCGGTGGCCGACGCCTGCCCACCTTGACTGACCTGCTCTATCAGCTGGCCAGCAGGGCGGTGACGTCGGACGAATTGGTACGCCGATCCCTACACGCCATCAACACCAGCCAGTCCACCCTGAACGCTTTCCGGGTGGTGCTCACCGAGTCCGCGCTGGCAGACGCGGCCGCCGCCGACCGGCGCCGGGCCGCGGGTGACACGGCGCCGTTGCTGGGCATCCCGATCGCGGTCAAGGACGACGTCGACGTTGCTGGGGTGCCGACCGCCTTCGGCACCCAGGGGCACGTCCGGCCGGCCGCCCAGGATGCCGAGGTGGTGCGCCGCCTCAGGAAGGCCGGCGCCGTGATCGTCGGCAAGACCAACACCTGCGAGCTGGGCCAGTGGCCGTTCACCAGCGGCCCCGGCTTCGGCCACACCCACAATCCCTGGTCGCGCCGGCACACGCCGGGCGGATCGTCGGGCGGCAGCGCGGCCGCCGTCGCCGCGGGACTGGTCACCGCCGCCATCGGATCCGACGGGGCCGGCAGCGTCCGCATCCCCGCCGCCTGGACGCACCTGGTGGGCATCAAGCCGCAGCGCGGCCGCATCTCGACCTGGCCGTTGCCCGAGGCGTTCAACGGCCTCACGGTCAACGGCGTCCTGGCTCGCACGGTGGCCGACGCGGCGCTGGTGCTGGACGCCGCGTCGGGCAACGTCGAGGGTGACCGGCACAAGCCGCCGCCGCTGAGGGCGTCCGATTACGTGGGCATCGCCCCCGGACCGCTGAACATCGCGTTGTCGACGCGCTTCCCGTACACCGGGTTTCGCGCGAAGCTGCATCCGGAGATCCTGGCGGCCACCCGGGCGGTGGGCAAGCAACTAGAACTGCTCGGCCACAAGGTGGTGACGGGCAACCCCGACTACGGCATGCGGTTGTCGTGGGACTTCCTGGTCCGGTCGACCGCCGGCCTGCGGGACTGGGAGGAGCGGCTCGGCGACGACGTCGTCCTGGATCCCCGCACGGTGTCGAACGTGCGGCTGGGCCACGTCCTCGGACAGGCGATCCTGCGCAGCGCCCGCGTGCACGAAATCACCGACCAGCGCCGGGTCGGCTCGATCTTCGACATCGTCGACGTGGTGCTGGCCCCGACCACCGCGCAGCCGCCCCCGCTGGCGCGGTCCTTCGACCGGATGGGCAGCTACGGCACCGACCGGGCGATGATCGCCGCGTGCCCGGTCACCTGGCCGTGGAACGTGCTGGGCTGGCCGTCGATCAGCGTGCCGGCGGGGTTCACCTCCGAGGGCCTGCCGATCGGCGTGCAGCTGATGGGCCCGGCAAACAGCGAGGGCATGCTGATCTCGCTGGCGGCCGAGCTCGAAGCGGTGTGCGGCTGGGCGAGCAAGCAGCCCAAGGTGTGGTGGAACCACCACACGGACACCCCGCCGGTGCCCGGCGCTCCCCCGTCCTGGCGGTGAAACCCGAAGCGGCACAGCGCCGAAGGGCCGCGGCGGCCGTTCGCCGACCACGACACCGGGTGGTACTCCGCAGTGGATAAATTCGCCCGAGACAACCCCGACTTCGACGGCGGCCCGTGAGAACCAGGGTCGAGCGGGTAACCCTTCGGCATGGACCAATCCGACGCTCCGCTGCTCGAGGCGCTGACCGACTACCGGCGGAAGAATCGATACGGCTTCACTCCTCCGGGTCACCGCCAGGGCCGCGGCGCCGACGACCGGGTGCTCGCGGTGCTGGGGCGAGAACCGTTCCTGGACGACCTCCTGGCCAGCGGCGGATTGGACGATCGCAGGACCAGCAACCAATACCTGAAGCGCGCGGAGGACCTGATGGCCGCGGCCGTCGGCGCGGACATCGCGTGGTTTTCCACCTGCGGGAGTTCCCTGTCGGTCAAGGCGGCGATGATGGCCGTGGCGGGCGGCGACGGCAGCCTGCTTCTGAGCCGGGACAGCCACAAGTCCATCGTGGCCGGGTTGATCTTCTCCGGGGTGCAGCCGCGCTGGATCACCCCACGCTGGGACGCCGAGCGGCACTTCTCTCATCCGCCTGCGCCGGAGCAGGTCGAGGAGGCGTGGGACAAGCACCCCGACGCCGCCGGCGCCCTCATCGTCAGCCCGAGCCCGTACGGCACCTGCGCCGACATCGCCGGCATCGCCGAGGTGTGTCACCGGCGGGGCAAACCGCTGATCATCGATGAGGCGTGGGGGGCACACCTGCCGTTCCACGAGGACCTGCCGACCTGGGCGATGGATGCGGGTGCCGACGTCTGCGTCGTCAGCGTGCACAAGATGGGCGCCGGATTCGAGCAGGGCTCGGTGTTTCACGTGCAGGGCGACCTCATCGATCGGGACCGCCTATCGGCCTGCGCCGATCTGCTGATGACCACCAGCCCCAACGTGCTGGTGTATTCCGCGATGGACGGGTGGCGGCGCCAAATGGTTGAGCACGGTCACGAATTGTTGAGCGATGCTTTGGATTTGGCCCGCGCCGTGCGCGCGGAGATCGAACGCATTCCGGACGTGGCGGTGCTCGACGACGAACTGCTCGGCGTGCAGGCGTCGCATGACCTGGACCGGCTGCAGGTGTTGATCGACGTGTCCGCCACGGGAACCTCCGGATATCAGGCCGGCGACTGGCTTCGCGAGCACGCCCACGTCGACATGGGTACGACCGATCACCGCCGCATCCTGGCCACCCTGTCGATGGCTGACGACAAAGACAGCACGAGCCGTCTCGCCGACGCGCTGTGGGCATGGCGCAAGGCGGCGGACGGCTTCGACCCGCCGCCCCACCTTGCGCTGCCGTCGCCGGAGGAATTGCAACTCGACACCGTCGACCTCCCCCGCGACGCGTTCTTCGGCCGCGTCGAAGCGGTGCCGACGGACCGTGCGGCCGGCCGGGTCGCCGCCGAGCAGATCACGCCGTATCCGCCCGGCATCCCCGCCGTCGTGCCCGGCGAGCGACTCAATGATGCTGTGCTGGAATACCTTTGCTCCGGCGTGCGCGCCGGGATGAACCTGCCCGATGCGGCGGACCCGTCGTTGCGGACGATCCGTGTGCTCGCCTAGCGGCGATCGCGAGCGCGGCGCAGCCGGGCGAAGCGGGTCGCCGCCATCAACCTAGCGGCGATCGCGAGCGCGGCGCAGCCGGGCGAAGCGGCCCGTTCTAAAACCCCAGCCGGCCAAGTTGTTTGGGATCGCTCTGCCAGTTCTTGGCCACCTTGACCCGCAGGTCGAGGTAGACCTTGGTGCCCAGCAGCTTCTCGATCTGGCCGCGCGCCGCGGTGCCGACCTCCCGCAGCCGCGTCCCGCCCTTGCCGATGATGATCCCCTTCTGGCTGTCCCGCTCGACGTAAAGCAGGGCGTGCACGTCGATGAGGTCGTCCCGCCCCTCCCGCGGGGTCACCTCGTCGATGACCACCGCCAACGAGTGCGGCAGTTCGTCGCGCACCCCTTCCAAGGCGGCCTCGCGGATGAGCTCGGCCATCAGCACCTCTTCCGGTTCGTCGGTGAGCTCGCCGTCGGGGTAATACGCCGGGCCCTCGGGCAAGGCCGCCGCCAGCACGCCGACCAGCACGTCGACCTGCTCGCCCGTCGCGGCGGACACCGGAACGATCTCGGCCGGGTCGCCGATCAGTTCGCTGACCGCGACCAGTTGCGCGGCGACCCGGTCCCTCGGCACCTTGTCGATCTTGGTGACGACGGCGACCAGCGTCGTCTTGGGGGCGGTGGACCGGATCTGCTCGACGATCCAGCGGTCGCCGGGGCCGATCGCCTCGTCGGCGGGAATACAGAGCCCGATCACGTCGACCTCGGTATAGGTGTCGCGCACCAGGTCGTTGAGCCGCTTGCCGAGCAGCGTGCGGGGGCGGTGCAGTCCGGGGGTGTCGACCAGCACGATCTGGAAGTCGTCGCGGTGGATGATGCCCCGGATGGTGTGCCGGGTGGTCTGTGGGCGCTTCGAGGTGATCGCCACCTTCGTGCCCACCAGAGCGTTCGTCAGCGTCGACTTACCGGTGTTCGGCCGCCCGACCAAACACACGAAGCCCGAACGAAATCCGGTCATGTCGCCCCTCCGTGACACCGTGTCGAGTTTTCGGCCGCCATTTCGCCGTGATTCCACGCTCGGCGTCATGACGGGTCCCCGCCGTCGGGGCCGTCGGCCGCACCGTCGGATTCCACCGGGCTCAGCAGGACGGTGCTGATCCGCACGCGGCCGCGGTGGTCCGGGCCGCCTTCGGCGTGCAGGCGCAGGCCGTGCGAGACGACCTCGGCGCCCGGCAGCGGGACGCGGCCCAATTCCAGCGCGAGCAGGCCGCCCACAGTGTCGACGTCGAGGTCGTCGTCGAAATCCACGTCGTACAGTTCGCCGAGGTCTTCGATCGGCAGCCGCGCCGAGACGCGGAAGTGCTTGTCGCCCAGGTCTTCCACCGGCGCCTTCTCGGCCTGGTCGTATTCGTCGGCGATCTCGCCGACGATTTCCTCCAGCACGTCCTCGATGCTGACCAGGCCGGCGATCGCACCGTACTCGTCGACGAGCAGCGCCATGTGGATGCGGTCGCGCTGCATTTCGCGCAGCAGCGTGTCCAGCGGTTTGGAGTCCGGCACGAACACCGCGGGACGCATCAGCTGGGCCACCGTCGTCCCCCTGCCCCCGTCGCCCGACCGGACGGCGTGTTGCACAAGGTCTTTGAGGTATACCACCCCGACGATGTCGTCGACGTTCTCGCCGATCACCGGGATGCGGGAATGGCCGCTGCGCACGGCGAGGTTGATCGCCTGGCTGGCCAGCTTGTCGCTCTCGATCCAGATCATCTCGGTGCGGGGCACCATCACCTCGCGCGCCGGGGTGTCGCCGAGCTCGAAGACCGATTGGATCATCCGGCGCTCGTCGGCGGCGACCACGCCGCGCTGCTGGGCGAGGTCGACCACTTCACGCAATTCGATCTCCGATGCGAACGGCCCGTTGCGCAGGCCGCGCCCCGGGGTGAGCGCGTTACCCAGCACGACCAGCAGCCGGCTGAGCGGCATCAGCAGCCACGAGATCGCCCGCAACGGAAGGGCCGTCGTCAATGAGATCGAGTAGGCGTGCTGCCGGCCGAGGGTGCGCGGGCCCACGCCGATGACGACGAAGCTGGTCACCACCATGATGGCCGCGGCGCCGAACAGCGCCCACCTCATGCCGAAGTTGTAGTGGAGCACGACCACCAGCAGCACGGTCGCGGTGACCTCGCACGTGATGCGCAGCAATACGACCAGGTTGATGTAGCGCGGGCGCTCGGCCACCACCGCGGCCAGCGATACCGCCCCGGGGCGCTCGTCGCGGACGAGTTCCTGCACGCGGGCCAGCGACACGGTGCTGATGGCGGCGTCCATCGCCGCGAACAGCCCGCCCAGTGCGATCAAAGCTATCGCGCCCAACAGCTCCGAGATACCGGTCAATTGAGCTGACTGCGGTCGTTGTCGGGGCTCACTCGATCTCCTCACTTCGGCTAACGTCTCCGTACCGGTCCTAACACCCTTGACCCCCATCGCCAACCAGCTAATCGAGGATCAGATGAACAGCAAGCCCAACACGCTGGTCCTTCCACTTGTCGGGTTCATCACCGGTGATAACCCACCGGAGATTACCCCGGCGCGGGTGGGTCGGGCGTGGATGCAACGGATGGTCGATAGACACACCGGTTGGCCTACGCGGTGCTTGCCAATGCTCATTGCGAACCAGGGCGGATGGGAGCTGCGCAATCCGTCGGCGTTCACCGCTACGTGGATGGGCCAGGCAGACGGCATCGACGTGCTGATCACAACGGACAAGCGCGACGCGGGCCAGTTGCTGCCCATCAGCCATTTCGGTAACGGCATCCTGACCTGGAAGCTGCCCCTGCTGTTTCGCACCCCGCCGGGATACAACCTGCTGGTCCGCGGGCCGGCGAACTATCCGAAGGACGGCGTGTGTGCGCTGGAGGGCGTGGTCGAAACCGACTGGGCCAGCGCGAGCTTTAGCATGAGCTGGAAACTGACCCGCAAACTGATGCCCGTCCGGTTCGAGGTCGACGAGCCGATCTGCATGATCGTCCCGCAGCGCCGCGGCGAGCTAGAAGAGTTCGGTCCCGAACTCAGGCGCATCGAATCCGACGAGGGGCTGCGGCGCCAACACGAGTTCTTTCTTCGCTCGCGCGACGCGGCCAAGCAGATCGAGCAGGTAGCGAGGGTCGCCGCAGGAGAGCCGGTGGAGTGGCAAGGCGACTACGTGCGGGGCAGACATGCCGACGGCGAACCCGGGTCACCGGAGCACCAGACTCGCCGCCGTCTTAGGCCTTTTGTCTAAGCGGTGAGGGGTTGAACTCGCCATGATTCGAAGACCTCAACCCTCGAAATACCTTGACTTGTCCAGCAATCGGCGGTCGCGTTCCTTTTGGCGGTGCTGTTCGTAGGCGTGGACCTGCTCGGCGACCCACTCCTCGAGCAATCGCTGCTGAAGGTCGAACATCTCTTTTTCCTCGGCCGGCTCGGCGTGGTCGTAGCCGAGCAGGTGCAGGACACCGTGGATGGTCAGCAGCGCCAACTCGTGCCCGAGGCTGTGCCCCGCCGCGGCCGCCTGCTCGGCGGCGAATTCGGGGCACAGCACGATGTCGCCCAGCATGGACGGGCCAGGTTCGGGGGCGTCGGGGCGGCCGCCCGGCTCGAGCTCGTCCATGGGGAAGCTCATCACGTCGGTGGGTCCGGGCAGGTCCATCCAGCGCATGTGCAGGTCGGCCATCGACGCGGTGTCCAGCAGTACCATCGACAGCTCGGCGCCGGGGTTGACGTCCATCTTGGCGATGACAAAGCGGGCGACGCTCACCAGCTCCGCTTCGGCGACGTCGACGCCGGACTCGTTGGAGACTTCGATGCTCACGGGACGCTCACGGGGCTCACGGGAATGCTCACGGCCCTATCATCGACGACCGCGGGAGCCCGTCGCGCGCCGAGCCGCCCGGTTCATTCCCAGCCCCGGCTCCTCGAACTTCGCGTAGGCGTCGACGATCTCCGAGACCAGCCGGTGACGCACCACGTCGACGCTGGTCAGCTCCGCGATGTGGATGTCGTCGACGTCGTCGAGGATGTCCATCGCCGAGCGCAGTCCCGACCGTGCGCCCCCCGGCAGGTCGACCTGGGTGATGTCCCCGGTGACGACGATCTTCGACCCGAACCCGAGCCGGGTGAGGAACATCTTCATCTGCTCGGCGGTGGTGTTCTGCGCCTCGTCGAGGACGATGAAGGCGTCATTTAACGTACGGCCACGCATGTACGCCAGCGGCGCCACCTCGATGACCCCGGCGGACATCAGCTTCGGGATCAGCTCGGGGTCCATCATGTCGTAGAGCGCGTCATACAGCGGCCGTAGGTAGGGGTCGATCTTCTCGCTCAGCGTGCCCGGCAGGAAGCCAAGGCGCTCACCGGCTTCCACCGCCGGCCGGGTCAGGATGATGCGGCTGACCTGCTTGCCCTGCAGGGCGCTGACCGCCTTGGCCATCGCCAGATACGTCTTCCCGGTGCCGGCGGGCCCCACGCCGAACACGATGGTGTTGGCGTCGATGGCGTCGACGTAGCGCTTCTGGTTGAGGGTCTTGGGCCGGATGGTCTTGCCGCGACGCGACAGGATGTCCAGCGTGAGCACCTCGGCGGGCGACTCGTTGTCGGTGCCGACGAGCATGGCGACGCTGCGGCGCACCACCTCGGGGGTCAACGATTGGCCGCGGGAGACGATCGAGACCAGCTCGGAGATCACCCGCTCGGCCAGCGCCACGTCGGCCGCCTCACCGGTGAGGGTGACGGAGTTGCCGCGGACATGCAGGTCCGCGTTCAGGTTGCGTTCGAGGGCGCGCAGGTTCTCGTCGGCCGAACCCAACAGGCCGACGACGACATCGGACGGAACGTCAATGCTGCTGCGAACTCGAGCAGAGGTCGATGATGGGTCACCGGCGCTGGTTTCGCGGGGCGTCACGTGGTTTCCGATGCCTGCTTCCTGAAGCTCGATGCGGGGATTGACGTAAGGCGCCAGTCTACCGCTGGTCAGCGGCGCGCCCCAAGGATCGACCGCGAATCCCTCGACGCGTCACCGGCGTGTCGCGTCGCCGATTTCACAGTCGGCGCCGGGGTCCCACCGCGGCGTGAGCACGCCCAGGGCGCCCAGCGCCACCGCCGCGGCGGTCGACGTCCGCAGCACCTGCGGGCCGAGCCGGACGGCGGCGGCCCCGGCGTCGGCCAGCGCGGCCATCTCGTCGGGCGAGATGCCGCCCTCCGGGCCCACCACGAGCAGCACCGAAGCCGCCGGGGCCAGCTTCATATCCGCGAGCCGCTCGGTCGCCGACTCGTGCAGGGCCAGGACCGCCGCGCCGGCGGCCGCCTCGTCGCGGACCCGCCGGGTGAGCGCCGCGGTGGACAGCACGCCGTCGACGGGCGGGATGTGCGCGCGGCGAGACTGCCGGGCGGCCGCTCGGGCGACGGCGCGCCAGCGGCGCAGGCCCTTGTCCACCCGGCTTCCCTCCCAGTGGGCCACACAGCGGGCGGCCTGCCACGCCAGGAACCCGTCGGCGCCGGCCTCGGTCGCCAGCTCGACCGCCAGCTCCGAGCGCTCGGATTTGGGCAGCGCCTGCACCACCGTGACCGGGGGACGCGGGGGTGGGACCTCCCAGCGGTCGAGCACCCGCGCGCGCAGCCCGTCCCGGCCGGCGTCCTCGACCCGGCAGTGGGCGAGGCTTCCGGAGCCGTCGCCGAGCACCAACTCCTCGCCGGGGCGGATGCGCCGGACGGTGGCGGCGTGGAAGCCCTCCTCGCCCTCGACGACGGCCAGCTCGCCGGGGTCGGGCAGCGCCCCGACGTAGAACAGCGTCGCGACCATGCGTGGGGTCCGAAAGCCGGCCTAGCGCCCGGTGAACGTCTCGCGCAGCCGGCTGAACAGCCCGCCGCCGGCGGCGTGCGTCGAGCGCACCTCGGCGACGTCGCGGCTGCGGCGGTTCTTCAACTCGCGCAGCAGCTCGGTGTCGTGGTGGTCCAACCGGGCGGGCACGACGACCTCGACGTGCACGTGTAGGTTGCCGCGCACCCCGGAGCGCAGGTGCGGCATGCCGTGGCCGCGCAGCGTGATCACGGCGCCGGGCTGGGTCCCGGGCGGAATGGTGATCTCGCTCATGCCGTCCAGGATGGCGTCGACGGTGACCGTCGTGCCCAGCGCCGCGTCGACCATCGGCACCGACACTGTGCAGTGCAGGTCGTCACCCTCGCGGACGAAGATGTCGTGGGCCTGCTCGTGGACCTCGACGTACAGGTCGCCGGCCGGCCCGCCCCCCGGCCCGACTTCGCCCTGGGCGGCAAGCCGGACCCGCATGCCCTCGCCGACGCCGGCGGGGATCTTGACGCTGATCTCCCGACGGGCGCGGACCCGGCCGTCGCCCATGCACTGGTGGCAGGGGTCGGGGATGACGGTGCCGACGCCGCGGCAGGTCGGGCAGGGCCGCGACGTCACCATCTGGCCCAGCAGCGAGCGCTGCACCGTCTGCACCTCACCGCGGCCGCCGCACGTGTCGCACGGGATGGGCGCCGAGTCGCCGTTGGTGCCCTTGCCCTGGCAGCGGTCGCAGAGGATGGCCGTGTCGACGGTCACCTGCTTGGTGACCCCGGTCGCGCACTCCTCCAGGTCGAGCCGCATCCGCAGCAGCGAATCCGAGCCGGGCCGCACCCGGCCCGCGGGGCCGCGGGAGGCCGAGCCCCCGCCGAAGAAGGCCTCGAACACGTCGCCCAGGTTGCCGAAGCCGCCGAACCCGCCACCGGCCGCGGCGGCGTTCTCCAGCGGGTCGCCGCCGAGGTCCACCACCCGGCGCTTCTCGGGGTCGCTGAGCACCTCGTAGACGGCGCTGATTTCCTTGAACTTCGCCTGAGCGGCCTCGTCGGGATTGACGTCGGGATGCAGTTCGCGCGCCAGCTTGCGGTACGCGCGCTTGATCTCCGCGTCGCTGGCGTTTCTGCTCACGCCGAGCAGCCCGTAATAGTCGCGTGCCACGCTTGACCTTTCTTATGCCTTTTCTTGCCGCGTGATCGCGGCCGGGTGCGCGCTCATCGGGCACCCAGGACTTCGCCGATATAGAGAGCAACCGCAGCAACACTGGCGATAGTTCCCGGATAGTCCATCCGGGTGGGTCCCAGCACACCCATGCCGCCGTAGACGGTGTCGGAAGTGCCGTAGGCGGTGGTCACCATCGCGGTGCCCACCATTTCCTCGACCGCGGTCTCGTGGCCGATGCGCACGGTCACCTTGCCGGCCTCCTGCTGCGCCGCCAGCAACCGCAGCACCACCACCTGTTCCTCGAGCGCCTCCAGGATGGAGCGCAGCGAACCCCCGAAATCCGCGGCGTTGCGGGTGAGGTTCGCGGTGCCGCCCATCAGCATGCGCTCTTCGGTGTGTTCGACCAGCGACTCGAGCAGCACGGTCGCCGAACGGCCGACGGCATCGCCCAGGCCGTCCGGGCTGCGCAACTGGCCGGCCAGGTCGGCCACCGCGATCGAGGCCGCCGACAGCTTCTTGCCCACCAGCGCCTGGCCGAGCATGTCCCGCAGCTGGGAAAGCTGGTGGTCGTCGATGACGTCGCCCAGTTCGACGATGCGCTGGTCCACCCGGCCGGAGTCGGTGATGACGACCATCAGCAGCCGGGCCGGGGTCAGCGCGATCACCTCCAGGTGCCGCACCGTCGACGAGGTCAGCGTCGGGTACTGCACGACGGCGACCTGACGCGTCAGCTGGGCCAGCAGCCGCACCGCGCGCCGCAGCACGTCGTCGAGGTCGACGCCGGACTCGAGGAAATGCTGGATCGCACGGCGTTCGGCCGACGACAGCGGCTTGACGTCGTCGAGGCGGTCGACGAACTCGCGGTAACCCTTCTCGGTCGGCACCCGCCCGGAACTGGTGTGCGGCTGGGTGATGTAGCCCTCGGCTTCCAGCACCGCCATGTCGTTACGGACGGTCGCGGACGACACCCCGAGGTTGTGGCGCTCCACCAGCGACTTGGACCCGATCGGCTCCTTGGTGGCGACGAAGTCGGCGACGATCGCACGCAGCACCTCAAAGCGACGGTCGTCGGCGCTTCCCATTGGCGTGTCACCTCCCTTGATCCCGCCCTGACCGGTTCATTTTACGGTGTTGAGGCGGGCTGACCGCCACACAGCAACCCACCCTCGCCGCCGGCCAGCGATCGCTGCGCAAACCGTTTCGGGCTAGCCTGTCGTGCATGAACCGGTCGGGCCGCGGTGACGCGTCGGGGCGCGCGGCGGGAAAGGCGCGGCGATGATCTTCAAGGGCGTGCGCGAAGGCAAGCCGTATCCGGAGCACGGGCTTTCGTACCGCGACTGGTCGCAGATCCCGCCGCAGCAGATCCGGCTCGACGAATTGGTCACCACCACAACGGTGCTCGCGCTCGACCGGCTGCTCTCGGAGGACTCCACGTTCTACGGCGACCTGTTTCCGCACGCAGTGAAGTGGAAAGGCATCACCTATCTCGAGGACGGGTTGCACCGTGCGGTTCGGGCGGCCCTGCGGAACCGGACGGTGCTGCACGCCCGGGTGTTCGACATGGACGCGCTGGTGAGCCCGCACCGCTAGACGGGGCCGGGTCACGTTTGGGCCTCGCCGGGTGTCGACGTAGTGAGAACCGTCGAGCCACACCCTTAAGGAGGTCTGCCATGTCCCGGCTACCAGGAATCTCCGACCGCGACGCCGGTTTCGGCGCCAAGCTCGCCTTTTTCTTCACCCGGCGCAAGCTGGCGCGGCTGACCGGGCTCAGCGCGGAAACCGCGGGGATGCTCGAGCCGCTGCGCATGTACGCCCACATCCCCCGCCTGCTGACCGCGTACGGGCGGCTGGAGCAGGCGGAATCCAAGTTGGACATCCTCACTCCCCGCCACCGCGCCCTGGCCGAGCTGAAGTCCGCGACGACGGTGCGCTGCAACTACTGCATCGACCTGGGCTCGCAGATCGCCCGGCGTTGGGGCATCACCGACGAGGAGTTGCTGGCCCTGTCCGATTACCGCGACGCGCCCTGCTTCTCCGACGTCGACAAGCTGATCCTCGACTATGCCACCGCGGTCAGCCGCACCCCGGTCGAGGTGAGCGACCGCCTCTTCGACGCGCTGCGCGCCCATTTCGACACCGCCCAGATCGTCGGGCTCACCCACGTCATCGGGCTGGGAAACCTGCGGGCCCGCTTCAACATCCCGCTGGGGATCGGCGCGGCCGGATTCTCCGGTGACCGGGTGTGCGCGCTGCCCGGCGCCGGCGGCAGGTGATCGATGGACGCGTCGCTGACCGCGCGATTCGAGGCGGCCCGACCGCGGCTCGGCGCGATCGCCTACCGCATGCTGGGCTCCGTCGACGACGCGCAGGACGCCGTGCAGGAGGCGTGGCTGCGCTGGTCGGGTAGCACCGGCGAGGGCATCGCCAACCCCGACGCGTGGCTGACGACCGTGGTCGCCCGCGTCTGCCTCAACGCGTTGCGCGACCGGCACGCCCGCGGGCGGGAGGAACCGGTCGACCGGCTGCCGGACCCGATCGTGGCCGCCGAGGGCGAGTTCGATCCCGAACACCAGGCGATGCTGGCCGACGCGGTGGGCCTGGCGCTGTTCGTGGTACTGGACACACTGCCGCCGTCGGAGCGGCTGGCGTTCGTCCTGCACGACGTGTTCGGCGTCCCGTTCGACCAGATCGCACCGATCGTCGAGCGCACGCCGGAGACGACCCGCAAGCTGGCGAGCCGGGCGCGCCGACGCATCGAGCGCGCCGATCCCGCGCCCGACGGCGACCTCGCGGCGCAGCGCGACGCCGTCGACGCCTTCTTCGCGGCCGGCCGCACGGGGGACTTCGACCGGCTGGTGGCGGTGCTGCACCCCGACGTGGTGTTGCGGGGCGACTTCGGCGCCCGCGCCCCGGCGTTCCGGGCCGAGGGCGCCGCGTCGGTGGCCGAGCTGGCCCGCGGATTCGCGGCACCCGAGCGGGAGGTGTGCGCGGCGACCGTCAACGGCGCCCCGGGCGCGGTGATCAGGGTCGCCGGCGAACCCACGGCGATCATGGCGTTCCTGGTGCGCGACGGGCGGGTCGCGGCGATCGACGTGCTGGCCGATCCGGGGCGCGTCGGGAAGCTGGCCGCAAACGCGACGGGCGGGTAGGGACGGCTCGCGTCCGCTACCCGCCCGGGCGGGGGTTACTGGCCGGCGGCCTGGATCAACTCCATGGCCGAGGACCGCGACAGCACCCAACCGCCCTGGTTGACGAAGGTCACGTTCTGTGTCACCGGGGTGGGGAGCTTCGGGCCCGACACGGCAACGTCGGCGGTCGCCGAACCGGCGGCGGCAGGCTGAATGTTGGTGACGCTGAACGCCAGCGGAAGGTCACCGTTCTTGTCGGCCTTCTTCAGCTTCTTGTCGGCGACGTGCGCCTCCATCCCGCTGATGCCGCCCTCGACCAGGTTGCTCTTGTTGGCGAACGGCACGTTGGGATCGGCCAGGCTGGTCAGCACGCCGGTCAGCTGGGCGGCGGTGGGAACGCCGGCGACGGGCGCCGGGTCCTGCGGCAGGGGCGCGCCGACTGCGGCGAGCCGCACCTGGGCGGCGGCGCCGCCCGCCTCCGACGGGGCCAGGGCCGCGAACCCGACTGCCGCCGCCCCGATGGCGCCGACGGCCGCCACGCTGGTGGCGAGCGATGTGATGGTGAGCTTCACGGGTAGGTCCTCCCCCTCCGGCTCGCGGTGCCGCGAGTGATTCTGCCTGCTGTGACTAATGTTTCGCGTCCCGGGCCGGTTACGTTACGGCCGAGCTCTGTGTGCTCGCACAGAGGAATCTGTGCCGCGGCTGTGGGGCAGCCCAGAAGCCGGCGACGAATGGGCGCCCGCTGCCGCTAACCCGTCGCCGCCTGGATTAGGGCGATCGCGGAATCGTGCTGCAGGATCCAGTTGCCGCCCTGGTTGATGAACGCCAGGTGCTTGGTGACCGGCCCGGCGAACTTCGGTCCCGAGATCGCGACGTCGGCCTGGGCCGCGTTCGGACCGGCCGGCGCGATGTTCGTCACGGCGAAGGTCTCCGGGAACTTGCCGTCGCGGTAGGCCTTCCTCAGGTCGTGGTCGGCCAGATGACCCTCGTCCGGGGCGATGCCGTTCTCGACCAGGTTCATCTTGGTGGTGTACGAGACGCCCGGGTCGGTGGCCTGATTGCACAGGTTCGACAGCTGATCGGGGGTCGGCAGGCCCGGCGGCGGGGGCGGCGGGTTCTGCGGCAACGCCGGTCCGTGGGCAGCGCCGCTCGGTTGGGCTTCCGCGGTGCCGGCCGCGGCGCACGTCACGCCGACGGCCGCCGCGCCGATGGCACCCAGGACCGCCACACCGGTGGCGGCGAAAGTAATTCGCATGGTTGGTTTCCTCCCCCTTGATGTGCATGGGCGCGCGGCTTCCCGCGGAACGTCGCGATCCCCAGTGGCCGCAATTCTGCCCGCCCCGCCGCGGTCCCGGGTCTCGGGTGGGTCACGGTACGGGCACGCTCGGACGGTCAGTCGTGGGCCATCTCGTGAGCTATGTCGTGGGCCATGGCCTCGCGCAGGCTCTTCGGGCGCAGGTCGGTCCAGTGCTGTTCGACGTAGTCGAGACAGGCGGCGCGGTCGGCCTCGCCGAAGGCCACCCGCCAGCCGGCGGGTACGCCGGCTGCTGCGGGCCACAGGCTGTGCTGCTCCTCGCCGTTCACCAGCACCAGGAAGGCGCCGTTGTCGTCGTCGAAGGGATTGGTGCTCATCGCGTCTCCATCGTCGTCGTGTGGCGCCTGGACGGGTCGCCCCCACCCGCGGCGCCTACGGTGGCCCCCAAAACCCGGTCGGACAGCAGTCCCAGGCAGCTGAGGTTGGGGAAGCCGGGACCCTGGGTGAGCCCGGACAGGTTGGGCAGGAACAACTTCGGGGTCATGTCGACGACGGACAGGTCGTGGCCGATCGCTTCCTGCAGGCTCTCCACGTTGAGGGCCCGACCGAGCGCCAGCTCGAGCAGGTCGAGGGCGTCCTGCCGGAACAGCGAGGTGAACCAGAGCGGGTCGGCGCCCGAGCCGTCGATGACGAGGTCGAAGCCGTGCACGGTCTCGAGGTGCTCGCTGCCCCGGTTGGTCGACAGCGTCAACCGAATCTGCCCCTGACGCGCCACCGCGTGCGCGACCCGGCCGCGCAGGTGGTGGATGCGGTCGTCGGCCAGCAGCGCCTCCTGCACGGTCGCCGAGAACACGCCGCGGTCGGTGCGGGCCAGCGCGTCGCGGCGTTCGTCCAGCGTCAGCGCCCCCCAATCGGTCGGGTCCGAGAACAGCGAGTTCTCGAAGAAGCCCTCCCCCCTGGTGAACAGCGTCACCTGCGGCGATATGACCGTGATGGTCGAAACCCGGTGCCGGAAAAGCTCGTTGAGCATCGAGGCGGCCGTCTCCCCGCCACCGATCACCGCCACCCGCTCGGCGGTGATGCGGTCGTGGCCCGCGGCGCGATCCCAGAACTGCGCGATCGACAGCACCCGCGGGTTGCCGGGCAGCAGCGACTTCTCCGCCTGGCCCGGCCCGGTGATCATCAGCGCGTCGGCGTCCACGCTGGCTTCCCGCGTGTGCAGCACCCACCGGTCGCCGGTCACGGCCAGCCCCTCCACCGCGCCGTGCACCACATTGAGGCCGACGTGGTCGGCCACCCAGGCCAGGTACTGGCTCCACCGGCGGTGGGTCGGGGCCGGCCTGCCGCGGTCGACCCATTCGGCGAACGACCCCGTCGCGATCAGGTAGGACTGCCAGCTGTAGCGGGTCATCCGTTCGTCGAGTTCGGCGTTGCGGCGGGGAACCAGCGCCGAGCGGTAGGGGAAGCCGACGTCCTTCTCAGGGCTGGTGCCCAGCCGATGCGCCCCGTCGGTCCAGCCACCGCTGGCCCGCCAGTTGGCCCCCACGCCGGCGCGCTCGACCGCGACCACCTCGGGCACCTCGACGCCCATGTCGCGCAACACCGATGCCTTGGCGGCGACGGCCACCGCCTTCGCCCCCGCGCCCAGGATCGCCAGTGTGCTCATCGCGCCAACTCCTCCAGCTGTTCGGTCCAGATCTGTTGCAGCGCGGCAATCTCGGTGTCGCCGAGAATGTCGGGCAGCGTCCGCCACTGGGTGGCCAGCACGCGCGCATCGCCCGTCCCGAGGATGCCCGCCACCACGGTTAGCTCGTGGCGCACCGCCTGGTGCGGTTCCGGCGCCCACCGCACGCCCGACAGCAGTTCGCGATCGAGGTTCAGCTCGCCGACGCCGACGTGGAGGCCGCCGAGGTAGTTGAGCAACAGCTGGGGTTCGGGGTGATGGCGCAGCCCGCCGTCAGGCCGCAGGTAGCGCAGCAGGCCGTAGTCGACGCGGCTGCCCGGGATGCGGGCCAAGTCGGTGGGTCCGTCGGCGTGGATGCGCAGCGGGAAGATCGCGCTGAGCAGGCCGACGGTGTCGCTGGTATCGGCCGCCCCGTCGATGTCGACCTCCGCGCGGCCATGCGTCTCGAGCGCCAGCAGGGGCGCCGGTGTGGCCTGGCCGCGGCCGCGCCGCCACGCGGTCACCGTGCGCGCGGCCGCCGTGACCAGCAGCTCGTCGATCGGTCGCGCCGCCGAGGCCTTGGCGAGCAGGCGGGCGGTCAGATCGGCGCCGCAGGCCGAGACGCTGATCGTCACATCGCCGACCCGGTCGGTCTCCGGCCGCAACCGGCGGGCGCCCAATCGCGGGTCGGGGCCTTCGATTTCGGCGGCCCAGAAGCCTTCGGTGTCCAGGGTACGGGCCCGCTCGGCCAGCAGCCCCGACCACCGCCGGTAGCTGGTGTGCTCACGCGCGGGTACCGGCCCTCGCCCCGCGGCGAGGGCATGCAGGCCGGCGTCGAGTTCGCTCAGCACGATGCGCCACGAGGCGGGATCCATCGCCAGCACGTGGGCCGTCAGCACCAGCACGCCTGGGGCGCCGGGCTCGCGCAGCCACACCGCCGACATGAGCCGGCCGGCCTCCGGGTCGAGGACCTCGGTCGCGTGCTGTACCTGCTTCGCGACTTCGTCGACCAGGTTACCGCCGGCCCACACCTCGGTGAGAAGGTCAGTTTTCGGTTGCGGGACAAGCGTCATCGCGCCGCGGTCCAGCTGGCACCGCAGCACCTCATGCCCCTCGACGACGGCGGACAGCAGCGCGTCCAGACCCCGGCGGGTGGTGGCCCCGGGCAGCCTGATGACTTCGGTCTGCGCGAGGCGGCGCGGGTCACCGTGCTCGTAGAGCCAATAGACGTTGGGCAGCACCGGGATCGGTTTGCCCGTCTCCGCGTCGCCGAGGGGCGGCGGCTGCGCCACGGCGGCGTCGATGGCCGCGGCGAGTTCCCGGATCGTCTCGCATTCCACCATCAGCCTGGCCCGCAGCGCGATGCCGCGCCGGCGCGCGGCCTGCACGACCGACAGGGCCACGATGCTGTCCAGACCCAGCTGCAGGAAGCCGGCGCTGACGTCGACGGCGCCGGTGTCCGTTCCCAGAACGTCGGCGAACGCCTCGGCCAGCGCCGTCTCGGTGGGCGTCTGGGCCGGCGTCGCGGGACCCTCGGCCAGATCGACTGCGGCCAGCGCTTTTTCGTCGATCTTGCCGTGTGGGGTCAGGGGTAACCGGGCCAGGACGACGATGTGGTGGGGAACCAGGTGGCGGGGCAGCCGGTCGGACAGAAGCGTTCGGAGTTCGGCCGGGGCCGGCGGGTTCGTCCCCCCCGCGACGTAGGCGGCGAGCCGGGGACCGCTGGCGTGGGCCCGGGTCGCCACGTGGGCTCCGTGCACCCCCGGGTGGCCGCTTAGGACCGCGGCGATCTCCCCCGGCTCGACGCGGAAGCCACGGATCTTCAGCTGGTTGTCGCTGCGGCCCAAGAACTCCAGACCGCCGTCGGGCATGCGCCGCACCACGTCACCGGTGCGGTACATGCGTCCGCCGTTGGCGTGCGGGTCGGCGACGAAGCGGGTGGACGTTTCGGCCGCGCGCCCGAGGTAGCCGCGGGTCAGCTGGCCGCCCGCCAGGTACAGCTCGCCGGCGGCGCCGTCGGGCACCGGGCGCAGCCAGGAGTCCAGGACGTAGGCGCGGGTGGTGCGGGTCGGGCGCCCGATCGTGGGTCGCGGGCGCTCGTCGATGGCGGCGACGACGGCCTCCACGGTGGTTTCGGTCGGCCCGTAGCAGTTGAAGGCCGTCATGGCCGTTCGCGCGCATTCGGCGCGGATCCCGTCCCACTCCGCGGCGCCCACGGCCTCGCCCCCCAGCGCGAGGACCGCCAGTGGCACCCGCTGGAGCAGTCCCGCGCTGCGCAGCTGGGCGAACATCGACGGCGTGGTGTCGATCATGTCGAGCCCGCACCGGTCGATCAGATCGACCAGGGCCTCGGCGTCGCGCTGGCGGGCGTCGTCGACGATGTACAGCGAGTGCCCGTCGAGCAGGGCCGCCAACGGTTGCCACGCCGCGTCGAAGGTGAAGGACCACGCGTGCGCGACGCGCAGCCGGCGCCCGATTCGGGCCGCCGCCGGCCGCAGCACGCGGTCGATGTGGTCGCCGGCGTAGGCCAGCAGGGCGCCGTGGGTGCCGATGACCCCCTTCGGCGCGCCGGTCGTGCCCGAGGTGAACACCGCGTAGGCGGCTCCGCCGGGCGCCACCGTGGCCGCTCGGTAATCATCGGGCGGCTCTGGGGTTTCGGCCGCCGCGATCGCGTCCTCGTCGACGACGACGGGGGCCGAGGTTTGGCGCACGATCTCGCTCACCCGCTCGGCCGGCATCGACGGGTCCAGCGGCACGATCATGCCGCCGGCCTTCAGGATCGCCAGCATGGCGACCACGTAGCTCGGGCCCCGGGGCAGCACGATCGCGACGGGGGTCTCGTCGGCCACGCCGGCCCGGCTGAGCGCGGCGGCCAGCCGGTCGGACCGGGTTTCGAGCTGCCGGTAGGTCAGCCGGCCGTCGGCCCATCGCAGCGCGACCGCATCCGGCTGCGCGGCAGCGACTTCGGCGAATCGGAGGTGCACCGCGCCGCCCGGCGCGCCGGGGTGGGGCGGGCCGGCCACCGCGGCGGCGCGCTCGGCGTCGAGCAGGGCGTCGACCTCACGCAGCGGCCGGTCCCACGACACCACCAACCGCCGCAACACCGCCAGCAGGCGGCCGCCGAGTTCGGCCGGCGCCATGCTGCCCAGCGCGCCGTCGAGCACCTCCACCAGGACGGTCAGGCGCCCCGCCGTCAGGTGCGCGGCGATGGTCACCGGGAAATGCGAGACGCTGTCCAGGGCCACCGGGCGAAAGGTCGCGCCGTTGGCGGCGAGCTCGGTGGCGCCCACCACCTCGCCGGGCGGGAAGTTCTCGTACACCAGCAGGGTGTCGAACAGCTCGCCGACGCCGGCGATCGACCGCAGTTCGGCGTGCCCCAGATAGCTGTGGTCGCGTAGCATAGCCGCTTCCCGTTGCAAGGCAAGGCATTGCGAGCCGACGGTGCGCCGGGGTTCGAGCCGCACCCGCAACGGGACGGTGTTGATGAACAGCCCGACCATCGTCTCGACGCCGGACAGTTCGCCCGGCCTGCCCGATACTGTCACGCCGAAGGTCACGTCCGCGCGGTCGGTAATCGCCGAAAGGGTTACCGCCCATGCCATTTGGACCAGCGTGTTGAGCGTCACCCCGCGGGCCCGGGCGGCCTCGGCCAGCGCGGCGGTGGCGTCGGCGTCGAGGTCCAGCGCGGTGCGCCGCGGGATGCCCGCCCCGCGCGGGGTGGCGGTGAGCGCCGGCGACAGCAACGTCGGGCCGTCCAGGCCGCCGAGGTGCTCGGCCCACAGCGCCCGGCCGGCCGACTGGTCGCGGGCCGCCAGCCAGCCGATGTAGTCGCGGTAGGGCCGGGGTGCGGGCGGCAGCGCGGCGGGATCCCCGGCGGCCCGGTACAGCGCGAGCAGCTCGGAGACGAACAGCGGCAGCGACCACCCGTCGATGACGATGTGGTGCGCGACAACCGACAGCCGCCACCGCTGCTCGGGCAGTTCGATGAGCAGGAACCGGATCAGCGGGCCGCGGCCCAGATCGAAACGGCGGCTGCGCTCTTCAGCTTCCAGCGCTCCCACGTCGCCGGGTTCGGCGCGCACGCAGCGCCAGGGCACCTCGACGCTGGCCGGGATCACCTGCACGGGCCGGCTGAGGTTGCCGTGCACGAAGCTCGCCCGCAGGTTCGGGTGCCGGGTCAGCATCGCCGCGGCGCAGGCGCGCAGCACGGCGACGTCAAGCGGCCCGGCCACGTCGGCGGCCATGGCGATGACGTACGGGTCGGCGTCGCCGGATTCGGTGTCGCTCAGCGCCGCCATCGAGAACAGCCCCTGCTGCAGGGGGCTCAGTGCCAGCACGTCCTCGATGGCCGGTCGCTCGTCGGCCCGCGTCACGGCCGGTGACCCCACGACGAGGTCAGCTCCGCCAGTTCGTCGGCGGACAGCCCCGACGCGCTCATCGGCGCGTGATGCGCGTCGGCCGAATCGGTTTCGCCGTCCGACTTGGCGTCGAGGGCAGCGGCCAGCTCGTGCAGCACGGGATGCTCGAACACCATCCTCGGGGTCAGCGGCAGGCCGGCGTCGCGCGCCTGCGCGGCCACCCGCACCGCGCAGATGCTGTCCCCGCCCAGGCCGAAGAACTCGTCGGAGCGCCCGACGTCCCCGGCGTCGAGCACGGCGGCGAGGATGGTGGCCAGGGTGCGTTCGGTGGCGGTTCGGGGCGGCTCGGCGGGCCGGGAGGCCCGGGGGGCCGGCGTGGGCCGCGGCGCGGCCGAAGTCGCGGTCCCGGGCAGCAACACCAGCTGCCCGCCGTCGTCCCACACGCCCCGCTCACCGGTGCGGTACAGCCTCGAACCCGGTTTGGCCGCAAACGGATCGGCGACGAACCGGGCGGCCGTCGACGCCGCCTCCGGCAGCCGGGCGCTCGCGGCCGGTCCACCGCCGTAGTACACGTCGCCCACCACACCGACCGGCACGGGTTTCAGCGCGGCGTCCAGCACGTACACCAGCGCCGCACCCGAGCGGTCCAGGATGCGCCGCCTCTCCTCCGCACTGCCGATCTCGACGTCGCCGAGCCGCCGATCGGGGTGGTCGGCGAACGCGTCGAGGACGCGCCCCAACCAGCCGGCGAACCGTTCGACGCTCCCGCGTTCGTACAGTTCGGGGCGGTAGATGACCTGGCCGCGGTAGCCGTCTTCGGACGCGAAGAAGTTGACGGACATGTCGGCGTGCGCGACGTCGAACGTCGGCTCGAGCGCGCTGAACGTGGTGTCACCGTCGGGCCCGCTGTCGATCACCTGGCCCTGCGGCAGCTGCTCGCGCACGTGCACCACCACGTCGAACAGGGGGTTGCGCGACAGCGACCGCTCCGGCCGCACGGCATCGACCACCCGGTCGAACGGCAGGTCCTGGTGGGCGTAGGCCGCCAGCGCCATCTCCCTCGTCCGCCGCAGCACCTCGCGCAGCGTCGGATCACCGTGCAGGTCGTTGCGCAGCACCACGATGTTGACGAAGAACCCGATCAGCCGGTCCAGGTCGACCTCGCCACGGCCCGCCACCGGGGTGCCGATGGGAACATCCGTGCCGCCGCCCGCCTTGTGCAGCACGACCGCGACGGCGGCCTGCAGGAGCATGAACTCCGTGACGCCGAGGTCGCGGGCCAGGGCGGTCAGCTTCCGGCGGGTCGCCGGCCCGAACTCGAACTCGACGGCGTCACCCGCGCCGCTGAGCAGGGCCGGGCGCTCGAAGTCCGGGCGCAGGCCGCCTGCGGGGGCCAACCCGGCCAGCTGGCGCACCCAGTAATCGCGTTGGCGGCCGGCGACTCCCGCCGCCTCGTTCAGCAGCGCCGCCTGCCAGGCACCGTAGTCCGCGTACTGCACGGGCAGCGGCTCCCAGGCGGGACGCCTGGCTTGCGCCCGGGCCCGGTAGGCGGTCAGCAGGTCGGTGAACAGCACGCCCGCGGACCACTGGTCGCCGGCGATGTGGTGCACCACCAGCGACAGCACGGTCTGGCCCGGCACGCTCAGCAGCGCCGCGCGGATTGGCCAGTCGGTCTCCAGGTCGAAGACGTGGCGCCGCTCGTCGTCAAGCCTGGCCCGCAGCCAGTCCTCATCGGGCCCGTCGGCGCGGCGGACCGGCACCTCAGCGGGCGGGTGCACGATCTGGTGCGGCACCCCGTCGATCTCGCGGTAGGTGGTGCGCAGGATCTCGTGCCGCGCCACGACATCGGTGATGGCCGCCGCCAGCGCGTCGGCGTCGCAGGGGCCGCGCAGGGCGGCCGCGAACGGAATGTTGTTGACGGCGTTGGCGCCGTCGAACCGGTAGGTGAACCAGCTCCGCAGCTGCGACGGCGACAGTGGCGCGGCACCGTCCCGCGCGACCGGCACCAACCGCGGCCGGGCCGGCCCGGCGTCGAGCGTGTCGATGTGACCAGCGATCCGCGCCACGGTCGCCAGCTCGAAGATCTCCCGCACGCCCACGTCGACGCCGAACGCATTGCGCACCCCCGCAACGAATTTCGTCGCCACCAGCGAGTGGCCGCCGAGGTCGAAGAAGGAGTCGTCGGCGCCCACCCGGTCGCGGCCGAGCAGTTCGGCGAACAGTTGGGCGACCCGCCGTTCGGTCGCCGTCCCCGGTTCGCGGAACTCGGCGCCGGCGGTGACCTCGGGTTCGGGCAGCGCGTGCCGGTCGATCTTGCCGTGCGCGGTGATGGGGATCTCGTCGAGCACGACGTACGCCGCCGGCACCATGTATTCGGGCAGCGCGGCGGCCACCCGGGCCCTGATCCGGTCGAGGTCGACGGCCGACACGTCGGCCCTGCCGTCGTCGCCCACCTCGGGCGTCACGTAGCCGACCAGGCTCTTGCCCAGCCGCGGCAGGTCGCTCACCACCGCAACGGCCTGCCCCACGCTGGGGTCGACCGAGATCGCCGCGGCGACGTCACCCAATTCGATGCGGAAGCCGCGGATCTTGACCTGTTCGTCGGCGCGCCCGACGAATTCGACGTCGCCGTCCGCATTGCGGCGGGCGAGGTCCCCGGTGCGGTACATCCGGGCGCCCGGGCTGAAGGGGTCGGCGACAAAGCGTTCGGCGGTCAGCCGCGGGCGGCGATGGTAACCGCGCGCCAGATGCGTTCCGCCGAGGTAGATTTCGCCGATGACGCCGACCGGCACCGGTTGCAGCGCGTCGTCGAGAAGGTACATGGTGGTGTTGATCTTGGGCCGGCCGATGGGCACGATGCGGGTGCCCTGCGGGCCCTCGACTTTATACCGGCTGGCGTTGATGACGGTTTCGGTGGGTCCGTAGAAGTTGTGCAGCAGCGCGTCGAACGTGGCGTGGAACTTGTCGGCCACCTCGCCGGGCAGCGGCTCGCCCCCGATGGGCACCCGCTGCAGCGTGCGCCACTCGTTGACCCCGGGCAGCGACAGGAACAGGCCCAGCAGGGACGGCACGAAATGCATTGCGGTGATGCCCTCGTCGCGCAGCAGGGCGGTGAGGTAACCGATGTCGTTGAGGCCGCCCGGGCGCGGGATCACCATCCGCGCGCCGCAGGCCAGCGTGCCGAAGATCTCTGCGATCGACACGTCGAAGCTCGGCGACGCGACCTGCAGCAGCCGGTCGGTGGCGTCGACGCCGTATTCGCCCCGGAACCACGCGAAGTACTCCGCGACCGGGCGGTGCGGCACCGCAACGCCTTTGGGCAGCCCGGTGGTTCCCGACGTGTAGATCACGTAGGCGGTATTGTCGGGCCGCAGCGGCCGGACTCGGTCGGCGTCGGTGGGGTCGTCGGCGCGGTGGGTGGACAGGTCAGCGACCGGTTCGCGTAGCACCAGCTTCGGGACGCAGTCGTCGAGGATGAAGGTGAGGCGGTCCGGCGGGTAGGTGGGGTCGACGGGCACGTATACCGCGCCGGCCTTGGCGATCCCCAGCGCGGCGATGACCAGGTCCGGTGACTTGTCCAGCAGCACGGCGACCCGGTCCTCGGCGCCGATCCCCCGCTCGATGAGCCAGTGCGCCAGCCGGTTTGCCGCCGCGTTGATGTCGCAGTAGGTGAACGGCCCGCCCTCGTAGCGGATGGCGACGGCGTCGGGGGTGCGCGCGGCCTGAGCGGACACCAGCTCGGCGAGGGTGCTGGGGGCGGTGTCGAAGGACTCCCCGCGCGACACCTCGCGCAGCCACGCCGCGTCGGCCTCGCCCATCAGGTCCAGCCGGGCCAACGGCTTGTCCGGCGCGGCGAGGGCGTCGTCGAGTAGCACGGCGAAGTGGTCGAGCAGTTGGCGAACCAGTGCGGGTTCGAGGATGTCCAGGAGGTGTTCGGCCTCGATTAGCGCTCCGGCGCCGTCGAATTCGACCATGAAGCCGAGCGGGAGCTGGGTGAGGTTGCTGCGCAGGTCGTAACGCTCGCACTCGACGCCGGGCGGCCGGAAGCCGCCACCGTCGGGTTCGCGGAAGCCGAAGCTGACCCGGGTCATCCGCTCGGCCCCGTGGCGGCGGTCCGGGTTCAGCTCGCGCACCGCGCGATCGATGCTGACCCGCTGGTGCGCGAACGCGCCGGTGGCGACGTCGCATGTCGCCGTCAGGAACTGGCGGAAGGTCATGGCCGGGCGCGGGCGCAGGCGCAGCGCCACCGTGTTGCCGAAATACCCGATGCTGTCGTCGGTTCCGGCGCCGCGGTTGAGCACCGGCGCGGCCACCAGGAAGTCGTCGCTGTGGCTGTAGCGGTGCATCAGGGCGCCGAACGCGGCCAGCAGCACCATGTAGGGGGTGCAGCCGGTGTCGCGCGCCGTCGCGGTCACCCGCTGGGCGACGTCGGCGTGGAGCCGCAGCGTGCTGCGGGCGGCGCGCCAGTTGGTCGGCATGTTGGTGCCGGCGGGGCCGGGCAGTTCCAGCGGCTCGGGCGGGTCGGCCATCACGGCCCGCCAGTAGTCGAGGTCGGCCTCGGTGGTGTCGGGGCCGGCGGGCGCTGACGCGTGGCGCTCCGGTCCTAGATCGGCGCCGGTGTAAGCCCTGGTCAGGTCGGCGAAGAACACCTGCCAGGAGCCGTCGTCCCAGGCGATGTGGTGGGCGACCAGGAGCAGCACGTGTTCGTCGGGTCCCGTGCGGGCGACGGTGATCCGCAGCGGCGCGTCGGCGGAAAGGTCGAAGGGCGTGGCGAATTCGCGCTGCGCCAGCACTTCGAGCCGGAGCCGGCGCGCGTGGTCCGGCAGATCGCTGAGATCGTGTTCTGCCCATCCGGGCCGCAGGGCGTCGTGCACCGCCGGCCGGGGCTCGCCCCCGTCGCTGACCGGGTAGGTGGTGCGCAGTATCCGGTGTCGCCGGGCAACCTCGTCGACGGCGTCGTGCAGCCGAGCGAGGTCGACGTGTCCGGTGATCCGGTAGGAGACGCACACGTTGAGCAGCGCGCCGCTGGGATCGGCCATCTGCACGAACCACATTCGCGCCTGGCCGTCGGACAGCCGGTCGTCGGGCCGGGAGCCCCGGCCCTCGGCGCCCGAGGACAACCCGCGTTCGGCGAGCCTGCGCCGGAGGAGCTCCAGCCGGGCCGCGTCGAGCCGCGCGCCGGTGTCGGCGATCTCAGTCACGCGCCATATCCCCCTTCTATGCTCGAGCGCTCGGTCGCGCCCTCGAGTTGGTCGACGAGTTGATCGCCGGTGATCTCGCCCATCAGCGTCGCCAGGGTCACCGTCCGGCCGGTCGTCCGCTGGAGGCGCTTGCGCAGGTCCAGTGCCATCAGCGAATCGATGCCCAGGTCGAAGAGCGATTCGGTCAGGTCGATCTCGCCGGGCCGGGCGGTGCCGAGGACGTCCGCCAGTTCGCGGCGCACCGCGTCGACGATCGAGACCGGCAGCTCGGGCGTCCGTCGCTCGGCGAGTGGCTCAGACCGATTGCCGTCCAGGAAGATTCGTAGCCGGCCGGGGTCTGCGGCGAACACCAGCGGGTCCTCGCCCCACTCACGCAGGCTCGCCTCGATCGCCTCGCCCGGTTCCATCGGGCGCAGTCCGGACCGCTCGACGTCCGCGACGCCCGCCGCGTCGGCGATGCTGCGGGCCGGGGACGCCTGGCCTTGCCACAGCCCCCAGCGCACCGCCACGCAGTGCCTGCCCTCCGACCGGATCTGGGCGGCCAGCGCGTCCAGCAGCCGGTTGGCGGCCGAGTACGCGGCGTGTCCGCGCCCGCCCCACAACCCGGAGACCGAGGAACACAACAACATTCGGGCGTCGGCCCGCAGGGGCCACAGTTCGGCCAGTTGTTCGAGCCCCTTGACCTTGGCGGCGAAGGTGTCCGCGGCGTCGGCCGCCGACACCGCCGCGGTGGCGCCGAAGGCGGCGGCGCCGGCCGCGTGCACGATCAGCGAGGCGCCGCCGGCGCCGTATTGCGCCGCGACGCGGGACAGTTCGGCGGCGTCGGTGATGTCACACGCGGCCGCCACGACCCGCGTGCCGTACCGGCCCGTCAGGCCCCGCAGCGAATCGGGGTCGGCCGGTCGGCGGCTGAGCAGGACGATGCGCCGGGCGCCGCGCGCGGCGAGGTAGCGGGCGTAGTGGGTGCCGACGGTGCCCGACCCGCCGGTGATGACGACGTCCTCCAGCGCGCTGGAATCCAACGGCGCCGGCAGGGCGGCCACGTCGCGAAACGTGCGCTCGAACAACGCGTGACCGTCGGCGACGTCGCGCAGGGCGGCGTCAGCACGACCGGACAGCAACGCCTCCACGACGACGGCGGCGGCCGCGGGCGTCGGTTCCAAGGACGGCAGGTCCAGCTGGGTGAAGGCCCGCTCGGGGTGCTCGTGGCCGACGCTGCGGTGCATCGCGGCCAGCGCCGCCTGCAGCGCCGACGGCAGTCGGGCTTGATCACCGACACGCTCGGCGCCGACGGTGACCAGGCGGACGGCGCGGCACCGCGGCCCGAGCGCGCCCGCGTAGCGGAGTAGGCCGGCCCCGATCAGGCCGGTCACGGCGTCGGCGGCCCGGCCGGCGTCGCGGACGTCGAGGGCGGGCGGCACCGCCACGACGACGTCGGACTCCCCCGGTGCACCGAGTTCGGCCGACGGGTGCACCCCGATGGCCGCGCGCAGCGCCCCGCCGAGCGCGCCGGCACGGCCCAGATCGACCACGGCGACGCGCACCGGCGGCCCGGCGTACGGCAGCGCCCGCGGCACCGGTTCCCAACGCTCGACCGTGACGCTGAGCGTGGGGCCGGCGCCGGGCAGGGGCGGCAGCGGCTCGGGGTGCGCCCACAGCGGAATCGCCCGCATCGGCGCGTTCGGAAAACCTTGCAGGACAACGCTATCCGTACCCAGGTAGTCGCCCCAGGGGTGGCCCGGGTCGGCCACCGCCGCGGTGGCAATGTTCGCCGACAGCGCGTCGGCCGGCGGCTCGTCGCGGCGGGCCGAGCCGACCAGCACTGCCGCGTCCTCGGCCTGAAGTTCCTCGAGCACCTGGCCGATCGACACCAGCAGCGCGGGATGGGGTGACACCTCGATGAACGACCGCGCGCCGCAGCGGATCGCCGAGGAGAACGCCCGGTCCAGCCGCACCGTGTTGCGCAGGTTCGCATACCAGTAGTCGTCGAAGGGGACGCCGGGGGTGACCACATCGCCGCTGGCGCCACCGATGAATTGCACGGGCGTGTCGGCGAATTCGGCGGCGGGCAGCAGGGCGAGGAATTCGTCGCGGAGCTTCTCGAGCAGGCTGGTGTGTCCCGGGAAGCCCGCGGTGATCTCGCGGGCGAACCGGCCGCCGGCCCGCGCCGCGTCGACGAGTGCGGCCACCGCGTCGCGGTCGCCCGACACCGCGACGCTCGAGCCGGAGTACACCACCGCCAGCTCCGCCCAGCCGTCGGTGGCCGCGATGAGGGCCTCGGCGGCCCCGGCGTCGACGCCCAGGGTCGCCATCGCGTAGCGGCCGGAAAGGAGGCCGACCACGCGCGCGCGGGCCGCGACGACGGCGACGGCGTCCGGCAGCGTGATGCTTCCGGCGACGTACGCCGCGGCGACCTCGCCGAGGCTCTGGCCGATGGTCAGGTCGGGCAGGACGCCGCAGCCGTGCCATAGCTCGGTCAGGCCGACGGCGTGCACGAATTGCGCGGCCTGGACCTCGATCTCCGAGCAGGCTTGGGAGTCGTCGGCGGACGTCAGGTAGCGCAGCGCCGATCCTGCGCCGGCCGCCTCGAGCGCCTCGGCGCAGCCGTCGACCGCGGCGCGATAGCCCGCAAACGTCTGGTAGGCGGCGGCACCCATGCCCGGCCAGTGCCGGCCCTGGCCCGGGAACACGAACGCCTGCCGCGGCGCGGCCGCGAGGGCCGACCGGGCGACGAGCGGGTGCTCGCGCCCGACGGACAGCGCGCGCAGCCCGTCGACGAGTTCGCGGCGGTCCCCGGCCCTCAGCACCGCGCGGTGCCTGCGGACGCGCCGGGTCTTGCGCAGTTGCCCGGCCACGTCGGCCACGGTCACCCCGGGGTGGCGGTCGAGGTAGTCGGCGATCGCCCGCGCGTCCGCGGCGACCAGGTCGTCGGCGTGTGCGCTGAGCAGCACCGGGATTCGCCCGTCGGGCAATCGTTTCGGCGCCATCACGCGACCTTGCCCCCGTCGGGCATCGAGACGATCAGGTGGGTGTTGGTGCCACTCATGCCGAACGCGGACACCGCCGCGGTGCGCCATCCGTCGACGGCCGGCCACGGCGTGACCTTGTCCGCCAGCCGCAAGCCCTGGCTCTCCCAGTCGATTTCGCGGCTCGGCTCGTCGACGTGCAGGGTCGGCGGTATTGCCGCGTGGTCGGCCGACACCATGACCTTGGCGAGGCCCAGCGCGCCGGCCGCGGCCTGTGCGTGCCCAATGTTGGACTTGACCGATCCGAGAAACGGTCCGCGGCCGGCCGGCGCGGTGCCGTAACTGGCCGCCAGCGAAAGCAGTTCGGTCTTGTCGCCGAGGCGGGTTCCGGTGGCATGGCCCTCGACCATCCCGACCCCGGCGGGCTCGACCCCGGCCTGCGTGAGCGCGCGCCGGAACAGCCGCAGCTGCGCGTCGCCGCTGGGAGCCATCAGGCCGTTGCTGCGTCCGTCGGAGTTCAGGCCGCTGGCCCGCACCTCGGCGAGGATGCGCCGCCCGTCGGCCACCGCCCTCGAGCGGCGCTGCAGCACGAACATGGCGGCGCCCTCGGACCAGACGGTTCCGCTGGCGTGCGCGCTGTAGGGTCGGCAATGACCGTCGTCGGACAGCGCGTGCTTCTTGGCGAATTCGACGAAATACCCCGGCGTGCCCATCACGCAGACGGCGCCCGCGAGCGCGAGGTCGCAGTCGCCGCAGCGGATCGCCTGGACGGCGCTGTGGATTGCCGATATCGCCGACGAACAGGCGGTGTCGACCGTCACCGCCGGCCCCGCCAGGTCCAGCGTGTAGGCGATGCGCCCGGAGATGACCGCCAGCGACGTCCCGGTGATCAGATGCCCACTGTGGTGGGAGAACTCGGACAGGCCGGGGCCGTATTCGAGGGCGGAGGCGCCGACGTAGCAGCCCACGTCGTGCCCGGCCAGGTCGTCGGGGTTGATCCCGCCGTTTTCCAGGCTCCGCCACGCCACCCGCAGCGCGACCCGCTGCTGGGGGTCCATGGCGGCCGCTTCGCGGTGGGAGATGCCGAAAAAGTCTGGGTCGAATGTCGTTGCGCTGGCGAGGAATCCGCCGAGGTCGCAGATAGGTTTGAAGCCTTCCCGCCGCGATCCGTCGAAGAGCTCGCGCAGCGCCCAGCCCCGGTCGGTGGGGAACGGGCCGAGCGCCTCGCGCTGTTCGGCCAAGAGCGCCCAGTAGTCGTCGGGGGTTTCGACCCCGCCCGGCGCCTCGAGCGCCAGGCCCACGATGACGACGGGATCGTTATCGGGCATGGGCGCTCACCATCCGGGCCACCGCGTCGAGGTGATCGTTGAGGTAGAAGTGGCCGCCCTCGAATTCGGACGCGGTGAATCCGCCGGAGGTGTGCGTCTCCCAGCTGGCCAACACCTCCCGACTGATCCGGTGGTCGCGGTCGCCGCCGAGCGCGTGGATGTCGGCGCCGATCCGGACGTCGGCCGGACAGGAATAGGTGTTCAGGGCGCGGTAGTCGGCCTGGACCGCCCGCACCAGGAGCTCGACGAATTCCTCGTCGTCGAGCAGCGCGGGATCGGTGCCGCCGAGGTCGACCATGTCGGCCAGCACGCCGTCGGCACCGGTCGGGAGCGGGCCGTACCCGGATGCGGTCGACGGGGATTGCCCGGCGGACGCCCACAGGACGCGCACCGGCACCCCATGGCTTTCGGCGATGCGGGCGAATTCGAAGGCGACCACCGCCCCCATGCAATGGCCGAACAGGCTCAGCGGGGCCACCGAGGCCCAGTCGCCCGCCTCGAACAGCTCCTGCGCCAACGCCTCGATGCTGTCCGGCGCGGGATGGTTTCGCCGGTCGGCGCGCTGCGGGTACTGCACCACGTAGGCGTCGACGTCGTTGGCCGACAGCGCTTTGGCCAGCGGGCGGTAGGCCGCGGCGGCCCCGCCGGCGTGCGGGAAGACCACCACCGAGCCGCGCGGCGTGCTGCCGGTGAATCGCTTGACCCAGGGTTGGAACTCCCGCTCGGCGGGTTCGGCCGCCGCCGGCGCCGCGGCGGCCGAATCGAGCTCGGTCAACACGTCGACGCCGGACATGTCCGCGATCTCCAAGTAGACGTCGGCCACCAGCTCGAGGCGTTGACCGTCGGGTTCCCGGTCGACGAGCAGCCGGGCGAGCGTGGCGGGGGTCCGGGCGGCGAAGACGTCGGCCACCATCAGGCTCGGCGAATCGAGCCACTGCCGGATGCTCGCGACGGCCCGCGTCGCCCGCACGGAATCGCCGCCGAGGGAGAAGAAGTCGTCGTGGATGCCCACGGCCTCGGCGTCCCGGTCGAGCATGCCCGCGACGATGTGGCAGAGCGCCCGCTCGAGCCGTGACCGCGGCGCCTCGAAGGGGGACGACCCGTCGGTGATTTCCGCCGCGAGGCGGGCGGTGACGGCGCGCCGGTCGATTTTGCCGCCGATGAACGGGATGCGCTCGACGAGGCACACGTGCTTCGGGACCATGTGCGCGGGAACCAATTCGGCGACCGCCTCGCGAATCCCCTGGGCCGTCAGCGCCCCGTCGTCGAGGCAGACGGCGGCGGCGAGCACGTCGGTGCCCGGCAACAGGGCCGCGACCGCGGAGCGCACCCCGGGCACCCGGCGCAGGGCGGACTCGATCTCGCCGAGTTCGACCCGGTACCCGCTGACCTTGATCCGGTGGTCGGCGCGACCGACGAATTCGAGGGTGCCGTCGGGCCAGTAGCGGGCCAGATCGCCGCTGCGGTACCAGGTCCGGCCCTCGTGGTGGACGAACCGCTGCGCGGTCAGTTCGGGGCGCCCCCGGTAACCGCGGGCGATCCCGCGCCCGGAGAACCACAGCTCGCCCGCGACCCAGTCCGGACAGTCGGCACCCGCGTCGTTGACCACCCGGCAGGCCATGTTGGGAAACGGCCGGCCGTAGGGCACCGCGGTCCAGTCCGCCGGCAGCTCCTCGGTCACCTCGAAAAGGGTTGCGTGCACCGCGGTTTCGGTGGCGCCGCCGAGTCCCGCGAAGCGGACGTCCGGCGCCCGGTCGCGCAGCCGGTGGGCCAGGCCGGGACGCACCCAATCGCCGCCGGTGAGCACGACCCGCACGGACGACAGTCGGCCGTGGCCGACCTCGGCGAGCATTTCGAGCCAGCCGGGCAGGAAGTTCAGGACGGTGACCCGGTGGGTGTCGATGAGCCGGGCCCAGGCGTCGGGATCGCGGCGCTGCGCTTCGTCCACCACCACGATCGCACCGCCCGAGCGCAGCGTGGCGAAGACGTCCAGCACCGAGAGGTCGCATTCCAGGTGCGACAGGGCCAGGCAGCGGTCACCCGCGCCGAAATCAAAATGGCCGCTGAGGAATTCGACGGTGTTCAGCGCGCCGTCGTGCGTCATCTCGACGCCCTTGGGCTCGCCGGTCGAGCCGGACGTGAACAGGACATACGCGAGGCTCGCGGGGTCCACCGCCGGAAGGCGGACGTCGATCGCGGCGGGCGCGTCGCGGATCACGTCGGCCAGCATCACCTCTGCCACCGGCACCGACAGGCGCCGCCCGCCGCAGACCAGGGCCAGCCGCACGCCTCCGGTCGCCAGGATCCGCGCCGCGCGGTCGCTCGGCTGGTCGACTCCGATCGGCAGGTACACCGCACCGGCGGCGAGGATGCCCAGCAGTGCGGGCAGCTGCTCGGCGGTCTTGGGACCCATCACCGCGACGGTGTCCCCGGCGCCGACCCCTGCCGCGCCCAGGGCCGCCGCCACCGCCAGCGCCTGGTCACGCAGCCGCGCATAGGTCAGGTCGCCGGAGGACGCGAACACCGCGGGCGCGTCCGGCCGGGCAGCGGCCTGCCGAAAGAACCCGTCGTGCAACGCATCTCCGCTGGGCTCGGCGGTGCGGCCGTTGGCCGCGTCGCGCACCGCCCGCTGCCCGGCCGGCAGTGGCGACGTATCCGCGGCGTCCCAGGCGTCGTCGGCCGAGGCCAGCCGGATCAGTTCGTCGACGTGGGCGGCGAACATGGCGTCGACGACGCCCGGCGGAAAGACACCGTCGCGCACGTCCCAGTTCACCAGCACCCCGCCGCCGAACTCGGTGACCTGCGCGTCCAGGAGCACCTGCGGCCCCTGCGAGATGATCCAGGCGGGCGTGCCGAACTGCCGTGTCACGTCGGCGCTGAACAGCTCCCCTAGGCCCAGCGCGCTGGTGAAGACGACCGGCGCCAGCGCCTGGGTGCCGCGATGGCGGCTGAGATCGCGCAGCACGGACAGCCCAGAATAGGCGGAATGGGCGGCGGCCGTTCGCATCGCGTCCTGCACCGCGTGTCCGCGCGCCGACGCCGTTCGCGCCCCGGTCAGGTCGACGTCGAGCAGGAGCGACGAGGTGAAGTCGCCGACGAGCGAGTCGACGTCGGGGTGCAGGGCCTGGCGCCCGAACAGCGGCACGTTGAGGAGGAAGCGAGGCGTGGTCGACCAGCGCGCCAGCGCGTCGGCGAACGCCGCCGCCAGCGCCATGGCCGGGGTGATGCCGCGCGCCTGGGCGCGGGCGAACAGTGCGTCGCGGGTGGCGGGCTCCAGCCAGTGCCAGCGGCGGGTGCTCTGCCGCGACTTCCGCGCGCCGATCGACGGCAGGGCCGGCGGGTCGGGCAGTTCGGGAATGCGCCGCGCCCACCAGTCCCGGTCGGCGTCGCGGGCCGGGTGCGGCCGTCCCCCGGTCGCCGCCTCCTGCGCCTCGACGGTCATGCGGTACTCGCGGTAGGTGTAGCCCAATTCGGGCAGGTCCCGGCCGCCGTAGAGCGCCGCCAGGTCGGCAATCAGGGTGCGGTAGCTCATCGCGTCGGCGGCCTGCATGTCCAGGTCGACGTGCAGGCGCGTGCGCCGACCGGGGAGCCGCGTCACCGCGAGTTCGAATACCGCGCCGTCGAGCTGCTGGTGGGATTTCGCGTCGCGGATGGCGGCCAGCCTGGCGTCGGCATCCCGGTCGAGGCGGAGGTCTTCGACGGCGACGGGAAATTCGCCGCATTCGTCCGGCCCGGCGATCCGTTGGGTGCCGTCGGGTAGGAACCGGACCCGCAGCATCGGGTGCCGGAGTGCCAGCGCGGTGGCGGCCGCGCGCAGCCGGTCGGGATCGATTGGGCCGCCGTCGAACTCTACGTAGAGGTGTCCGGCCACGCCACCGAGCTGCTGGTCGTCGTGACGGCCGACCCACATCGCGTGTTGCATGGGGGCGAGCGGGAAGGGCTCGCTTTCCTGCGCGGGCGGGCCGGCCGGCGCGGTGACCGGCGGGGATTCCGTGGTGGGCGCGGAGGTTGCCACCAGCCCCGCCCAGGCCTCGATGGTCGGCTCGGCGGCCAACGTGGCGAAATCGACGGCGATGCCCTGGCGGCGCCAGCGCCCGGCCAGCGTCATCATCCGGATGGAGTCCAGGCCCTGGCTAATCAGGTTGCCGCCGGGCTGCACGGCGTCGACCTCGACGCCGAGCAGGTCGGCCACCTCCGCACGGATCTCCTCCACGCAGGTCGGGGCGTGCACCAGGAATCCTCCTTAGCAAAGGCTTGCCTAATTTCTTCGTTACCCTATCGTTGAGCCCTGCGTCCCGCTACCACGCCCCCGGCAATCGATGAGGAGCCCGATGACCTCGAGCACGCCGCCAGCGCTGGCGGGCTTCGTACCGTTTCCCGCCGGGAGGGCCGCCGCCTACCGCGCGGCCGGTTACTGGACCGGACGGCCCCTCGACACCCTTCTGAGCGACGCGGCACGACGCTGGCCCGAGCGGATCGCCGTCGTCGACGCCCCCACGGGCGGCGGGCTGAGCTACGCCGAGCTGGACACGCAGGCAGACGGCGCCGCAGCGGGACTCCGCCACGCGGGCATCGCACCGGGCGACCGCGTGCTGCTCCAGCTGCCGAACGGCGTCCGGTTCGCGGTCGCTCTCTTCGGCCTGCTGCGCGCCGGCGCCATCCCGGTGATGTGCCTGCCCGGGCATCGGGCGGCCGAGCTGGCACACTTCGCAACGGTCAGCGGGGCCGTCGGGCTGGTGATCGCCGACACGGCTGGCGGTTTCGACTATCGGGCGATGGCGCGCGGGCTGGTCGCCGATCACCCCGGCCTCGAGCACGTTTTCGTCGACGGCGATCCCGGCCCGTTCACGTCGTGGCGCGCCGTGTGCGCGTCGGTCCCGGCCCGAGCGGCCGCGCCGCCCGCCGATCCGGGATCACCCGCGTTGCTGCTGGTGTCCGGCGGCACCACCGGCGTCCCCAAACTGATCCCCCGCACGCACGACGACTACGTGTTCAACGCGACGGCGAGCGCCGAGCTGTGCCGACTGACCGCCGACGACGTCTACTTCGTGGCGCTTCCCGCCGGGCACAACTTCCCGCTGGCCTGCCCGGGCATGCTCGGGGCGATGACCGTCGGCGCCACCACCGTGTTCGGCACCGACCCCAGCCCAGAGGCCGCCTTCGCCGCGATCGCGCGCCACCGCGTCACGGTCACCGCGTTGGTGCCGGCGCTCGCCAAGCTGTGGGCGCGCGCCCGCGAGTGGGAGCCCATGCCGCCGAAGTCGTTGCGGCTGTTGCAGGTTGGCGGGGCTCGGCTGGAACCGGAGGACGCGGCCCTGGTGCGCGCGGCGTTGAGCCCGGGGCTGCAGCAGGTGTTCGGCATGGCCGAGGGCCTGCTGAACTTCACGCGTCTCGACGACCCGCCGGAGCTGCTCGACCACACCCAGGGGCGACCGCTGTGCACCGCCGACGAGCTGCGCATCGTCGACGCCGACGGCAACCCCGCGCCGCCCGGCGTCGAGGGCGAGTTGCTGGTGCGCGGGCCGTACACGTTCAACGGGTACTTCCGGGCAGAGCGCGACAACGAGCGCTGCTTTGATCCCGACGGTTTCTATCGCAGCGGCGACCTGGTGCGCCGCCGCGACGATGGCTACCTGGTGGTCACCGGCCGCGTCAAAGACGTCATCAGCCGCGGCGGGGAGACGATCTCCGCGGCGGACCTCGAGGAGCACATGCTGAGCCACCCGGCGATCTTCGCGGCCGCCGCGGTTGCGTTACCCGATCCGTATCTGGGGGAAAGGATCTGCGCCGCGGTGGTTTTCGCCGGAACGCCGATCACCCTGGCGGAACTCAACGCCCACCTGGACGGACGCGGCGTGGCCGCGCACGGCCGCCCCGACGTCCTCGTCCCGATGGCGGACCTGCCCACCACGCCAATCGGCAAGGTGGACAAGAAGGCGATCGCCGGCCGGTTCGCCACGTGATTCGCGTTTGCGCTGCCGGCCGGAATAGGGGCGGCCGATGCCGTGTTGGTGGCAGTCGTGGCAATAGATGAACTCTTCCGGCCGTTGACCGTGCGTTCGCTGAACGTACCGAACCGCTTCGCGATGGCACCGATGACCCGGCAGGCGTCGCCCGGCGGCGTCCCGGGGCCGGACGTCGCCGAGTATTACCGGCGCCGCGCGGCCGGTGGCGTCGGACTGATCATCACCGAAGGCATTCGGCTGCCCGAGCCCGCCGCGGGTTACCCATACGCGATTCCCACCGTTGCGGGCGAGGACGTCCTCGCGGGATGGCAGCGGGTGGTCGACGCCGTCCACCAGGAGGGCTCCACGATAGCGGCACAGCTGTGGCACCAGGGAGCCCAGCGCGACGACGCGGACGGTGTGCTGCCGGTCAGCCCCTCGGGCGTCGACGGGCTCGGCAACCCGAAGGGCCGCGCGCTGGCAACCGACGAGCTCCCACACATCGCGGGACTGTACGCACAGAGCGCCGCCACCGCCCGCAACATCGGCTTCGACGCGGTCGAGCTGCACGGTGCCCACGGCTACCTGCTGGACCAGTTCCTCTGGGAGCGAACGAATCTGCGCACCGACGGCTATGGCGGGTCGCTGGCCGCCCGCACCCGGTTCCCGGCCGACGTCGTCGCCGCCGTGCGCGCCGCGGTCGGACCCGACTACCCCATCATCTTCCGGTTCTCGCAGTGGAAGGGCACCGACTACTCGGCCGCGATCGCCGACGATCCGACGCAACTGCAGGAGATCCTTTCCCCGCTTGCCGAGGCCGGGGTCGACGTGCTGCATCCCTCGACGCGCAGGCACTACGTGCCCGCCTTCCCCGACTACGACGGGGAGCTGAGCCTTGCCGGGTGGACCAAGAAGGTCACCGGGCTGCCGGTGATCGCGGTCGGCTCCGTGGGCCTGGAGACGCAGTTCCGCAGCGAGAAGCACGGCGAGATCATCCGGCCGGCGCCGCTAGACCGCCTGGTCGAGCAGTTCGAGGCGGGCGAGTTCGACGTCGCGGCGATCGGCCGGGCCCTGCTCGCCGAGCCGGCCTGGGTGAACCGCCTGCGCGACGGCGAGCTGGACCAGTTCGCCGGATACGACCCGCGGACGGCGCTGGCGTCGCTCACCTGAGCATCAGCGGTGCACCGGCAGCGCGAGGAAATAGTCGTGCCGGTGCGCGTTGTCGATGGTGTAGCGCTCCGCCTGCGCGACGGCGTCGTGGTCGGAATCCAGCCATCGCTCGGTGCGCTGGCGCTTGAATTCGGCCCAAGACGACACGGTGAAGCGCTCCAGGATCGTGTCCGGGCGTTCCGCGCTGCGATACAGCTGCCAGCTGTGACCGCCGGTTCGCAGCCGTGATCGGCGCACCGCCGTCATCGCGGTGACAAAGGCGGTGAGGTTCTCGGACGCCACCTGGTAATGCACGGTGACGAGCACCGGCCCGTCGTTGGGGCGCGGCTCGAACACGATCATCGGCGAAGCCCAGCAGGTGGAGATGTCGCGGCTCAACAACCCGGTCGACGCCCGCAATGGAAGGGCGGCGACGCTGATGGCCACGGCCCCCAGCAAGACCGCGGACCAGGTCAGGGCGAGAACTACCCCTGCTCGTGTCGCCAACACACCCCAGAGCCAAGCGCCCGATGCCTGGGATGCCGTGAAGACCAACAGGTAGACCGACAACCCGCGGGCCCGGACCCAGCGTGGCAAGTGCAGCTGCGCCGCCGCGTTCAACGTGGCGAGGGTGATCAGCCAAGCCATGCCGGACAGGACCAGGATGGGCGCCGCCGCGGCGAAGGGCAGCCAGGCCACCGCTAGCGGTGCGCAACCGTACACGGCGGTGCATCCCGCCAGGAGGACGTTGGGCGACACCTTCCGACGCAACGGCGTCGCGACCAAAACGGCGAGCGTGGCCCCAAAGCCTATGGCGCCCAGGGCCATACCGTATCCGCTCGCCCCGAGGTGCCACCGGTGCGCGGCGGCCACCGGCAACAGGGCCAGCATGGCGGACGCCGGAAACAAGAAGAGCGCCGCACGCAACAAGATCCTGCGGAAGATCGGGCTGTTGACCACGTACAGCAGGCCGGTGCCGATGGCCTGGAGGACGTGTTCGCGTTCGGTGGAAACGGCGGGCCGGGGCCGCTTCCACCGGACCAGGGCCACGATGATCCCGGTGAACGATATTGCGTTGATGCCGAACACCGCCGCGGGGCCGGCCAGAGCCACCGCGAGGCCGCCGATCGCCGGCCCGATCGCCAGGGCCGCGTTGGCCGAGACACTGGACAACGTCGAGGCGGCCGGTATCTGCTCGCGCGCAACAACCTCGGGCTGAATGGCTTGCCAGGCGGGTGCGGTCAGCGCCGAAGCGCAGCCGATGGCGACGGTGAACATCAACAGCGCCCCCGGCGTGAGCCGACCGGCGAACGTCACCGCCGCAAGCGTCAGCCCCACCACGACCGCATATGTCTGCAGGACGAGCAGCAGCCGCCGCCGGTCGAATAGGTCGGCAAGCACGCCGGCGAGCAAACCCAGAACCAGCGTCGGCCCCAGGCTGGCGGTCTGGACCAACGCGACCGTGCCGGCGGTGCTGTGCGCCTCGATCAAGAACCACTGCGCCGCAACGCTTTGCATCCAGGTACCGATGTTGGAGACGAACTGCGCGATGAACAGCGAACGGTACAGGCGATTGCGCAGCGGCGTCGGCGCCGACGGCGGCCCGCCGTCGGCGGTGTGCTCGGGGCCCTGGATCATTGTCGACTCGATTTCGTTCACCCCCAGCTCGGAGCGTCGAGCACCGGCGCGGTCGTCTCGAACCAACGCGTTGTGCGCCGATCAGCAGTTTAAGGCACGCACCGCGCCGGAGCGGGACGCGGTGGTCGCCGACACGACGCGCGCGGCAGACCCTCGCCACCGGAACTAGTACCGCCGGTATCACATACTTTACGATCACTGCGTGGGAAGGCCGAAGGCGCCAGCGGGCGCAACCGACAACGCGCGGAACCGATGACCGAAGCAATCCCCTGGATCCTGGTCGCCGCGGAACTCGCGGGTCTCGTCGCGCTGGCCGTGTTGTTGACCGTCTCGCAGCGCCGTCTGAAGGCCACCCGCCGCGAGCTCGAGCGCAGCCGCCGCCCGTCGACGCGACGACGACGCCGTCGTGGGCTCGCCCCCTTTGCCATCAGAAAGACCTGGAAGACGGCAGAGATGGTTCGGGCCAAGGGCATCGGCGCCACCGTGCGCAATTCCATCGAGGATCTGGCGGGATGGGCCCAAGTCGAGCGGCCCGACTTGGCACGGTTGACCGCGGACGGCGACGTCGTGATCGTGTTCTCCGACATCGAGGGCTCCACCGCGCACAACGAGGCACTCGGCGATCGCGATTGGGTGAAGCTACTCCGCCGACACGACGGGCTCATCCGCGCCCTGGTCGTCAAGTATGGCGGACACGTGGTCAAAACCCAGGGCGACGGATTCATGATCGCGTTCGCGACACCGCGAGATGCGCTTCGCTGTTGCGTCGATGCGCAAAAAGCGTTGGGCGAGCAGGCCGATCGCTACGACAACATTCGCGTGCGAATGGGCATTCACATGGGCACGTCGGTCAGGCGCGGAGACGATCTGTTCGGGCGCAACGTGGTCATGGCGGCGCGGATCGCCGCGCATGCCGAAGGTGGTGAGATCCTGATCAGCGAAACGGTCCGCGACGCGGTGCCCGGCATGCCTGACATCCGATTCGGCGCACCCCGAGAATTGGAATTGAAAGGCCTAAGCGGCACATACAACGCCGTAGCGGTCTTAGCGGTCGCCTGACCGACCTGACGTAAGGACAAGTCCCGACCCAAGATGGTCAATAGACTTATATCGCGGCGGCCAACAACACCGCCGATTCGGCGCCACCTACGCGGTAGTTCCCCCGTGGCGGCTGCGCCGTCGAACTCAGCACCCCCATTGGGGCGAATACCGTTGGCATCAAACAAATCAATCGGCACGGCTGCTCAAGCCAGTTGGATCTGGCATCAAATTTCGTGCCCGCAATTGTCCCGGGGATTGCCACTCGACGAGCGACAGGTGTCGTGCGCAGTTGCCTTTCACATTAGTCCTTGTTGCAACGGGCACAGACCCATGTCAACCGCCAAATCCTGTTGCTCTCCGCTCGAATCAGATCCGTTCTCAGCTGCCCCGCCCGGCGCACCACGACGACCAGCTATCCGCCAGATCGGCTAGCGGTCGCGTTGAACGCCTCGAAGGCAGCATCGGTGGTCCGCCTCCAATGATCGACCTTTCAATGAATATGTCCTTAAAACGCGACCGCGATTCTGCGGTGTATTCGCCGTCAGGACAGCCACAATCGAGGGCGAGCGCTCTTCTTGCCCTTTGGTATGACAGTACGTCGGGGGTAGCCGCCAATTGGGCTACCCAGCGCAACTCTCCGTACGACCAGGCGTTCAGCAGGAGAGGCGCCCCGAATGAACAGAATTCCCCGGACCGCAATGCTTTTGACGCCGGCGTCGATCTTAGTCATGGTCCTACCTGCGCCCGTCACTCGGTGATGTGTGTAGAGCAGTGAACGCGTCGGCTCGTTTCGTGGGCCCTCACCGCCGATCGGCTCTTGCGGTTATTCTCGGCGCGGACCCTCAACGGCCATCATCGCTCGCGGCTTTGAATCGGAAGCACGACGACCGTCGGCGCCGTGAACCGACCGTCACCGCGTGTCCCCGCTCGATCAATTCTTGATCGTCGGAGGACGACTCGCGGCAGGGGCGAGCCGTCGACGGCATACCAGCGCGCCGTACATCTGCCCAACAGTGCTCACGACCCAGCCGACAGCCCGGTGTCGATTAGTTTGCCGTGGCAGCTACATCGCTAGCCTCTCGCAAGAGAGTTGCGGGAGTCAAGAGTGACGTACATCACACACCCGCGTGGACACCGCCTTTCCGCACGCTTCATGCAGCGCCGAAGGCGGGCAGAGACCGCACTCTCCCCCAATCCGTAATAGATTCGACTGCAACGCCTTTGATCCACCGAGCGAGTGGGTCAACCTTGTTGACATCGTCGACAAATCAACGCCATCCGCGGCAGTCGAGCGCCCCAAAACTTGCGGATGCGGTGCTTAAGCAGTTGGATTAGACTCGCGTCGAATAGATTCTTAGACCCGCACGAGAGTTTGCTGGAGGCAGTGTTGTTCATCTGTCGAGGTTTAGCTTGTGGGCGGTATGGCCTCGCCCCATCGGGATCCGATCAGCCTTGGGGCACCCCGCGGCGGCGAGTTCGCCGCTGATGGCCGGCTCGGGGTCGGGGCCCCCAACGCCACGGGACGCGGCCGCGCCGGACGCGATGACCGGTGACGGTCGAGCCGCGGCGGTGTTGTTCGATCGTTGTCAGTCCGCTGAACGCGGGGGGGCGAGATGCCGATGTCCCCAATCCCCGTAGAACCGCGACACCATGCCGAAGATACATGCGTGCCGCGTAGGCACGATCATCATTTGAGCCTCTTCGGCCGCTTTACCACACCGAATCCGCTGTTTCATCCATCTAGTGCAGCCGTGCCAATTTGGCGGCAATGGCCCCGTTGTCTTTAAGGCCGCTAAGTCGGGTTTTTCGAACCTTCGATTGTTGGCGTTGGGTGAGTTTCTGCTTGTCCTGATTTTCCCGTCGATGGAAAGGGAGTCGTATGTCGTACTTCGTGGTCGCATCGTCACAACAAATCCAGGTCGCCGCGGGCGATTTGTCGCGGTTAGGGACGGCGTTGAGTACGGCTCACACGGCAGCTTCGACGTCAACGACTCAGGTCCTGGCCGCCGCCCAGGACGAGGTGTCGACGGCCATTGCCGAACTGTTCGGCAGCTATGGCCGGCATTATCGAGCGCTCAGTGCTCAGGCGGCGGCATTTCACGAGCAGTTTGTGCAGGCGCTCACTTCAGGTGGCGGCGCCTACCTGACTGCGGAAGCGGCCAATGTGTCACCGCTGCAAGCATGTGTGTCACCGCTGCAAGCGTGCGTGTCACCGCTGCAAGCGTGCGAGCAAGAACTGCTAGACGCGATCAACTCTCCGACGGAGTGGTTGGTAGGGCGGCCACTGATCGGCAACGGGGTCAACGGTGCGCCAGGAACCGGGCAGGCTGGGGGGCCGGGCGGACTGTTGTTCGGAAACGGGGGCAACGGCGGATCCGGTGCGGCCGGCCAGGCTGGTGGGGCTGGTGGTGCGGCCGGCTTAATCGGTAACGGTGGTCTGGGTGGTGCGGGTGGCGCGACAACCACCGGTAATGGCGCATCTGGTGGAGCCGGTGGTGCCGGCGGATGGCTGTTCGGTAGCGGCGGTTCCGGCGGCGTCGGCGGCACCGGTTTGGGAGGCGATTTCACAGGCGGGACAGGCGGCACCGGGGGCAGTAACGGATTGTTGGGCGGCTGGGCGGGCGCGGGCGGTGCTGGTGGTGCCGGCGGCATCGCCAGCAGCGCGACCAGTACCGGTGGCCACGGCGGTACTGGCGGAGCCGGCGGCTTCGACCGAGCACTGCTGGGCTGGTCTGGTGGAGCCGGTGGCGCAGGCGGGGCCGGCGGCGCGGGCATCGAAGGCACCGGCGGGTCCGTCGGCAGCGTCGGTGGTACCGGCGGCGACGGCGGGATCGGCGGGACCGGCGGTGCCGGCGGCGGCAGCCAAGGGCTGTTCAGCTCGGGCGGGACCGGCGGTGTCGGCGGCCACGGCGGGCAAGGCGGGCAAGGCGGCACGGGTTTCACCGACACCGTGCTGGGTTCGAACGCGGCCACCGCGGGCGGTCTTGGGGGTAATGGGGGTAACGCCGGAGCCGGTGGCACGGGCGGTGGTGCGGGATTCTTCGGCGCCGCCGGCGCGGCCGGCAACGCCGGCATTGGTGGCACCGGCGGACACGGCGGCACCGGCGGTGATGGAGCCTCCGGCCTGGCCGCCACCGTCGCCGGTCAAACCGGGGGTAGCGGCAGCAACGGCGCCTCCGGCGGCGCCGGCGGAATCGGCGGCTCCGCCGGCATT
>NZ_JAZGLV010000030.1:0-59124 GCF_036409085.1 Mycobacterium sp. 050134 | reverse complement strand
CTTGTTCGATGCCATGTCGTTGGTGATTCTTCCTGCCCGAACATCCGGGCAACAAAGTCCCACAACAACTGGACCACTCCAGAGGGCTCACCTCAGCTTGACAAACATAGGAGATGCAACGGCCGCCTCGAAGCACTACGCCGCAACGCCCCGGGATTCAGAAACCGCCCCCACTACCGACCGCCCCCACTACCGCACTGCGGCAACCTCACCCAAGGGATCGGCGCACACTAACCCGACTTAGGACAATTTAGTGTGCATGGCCGTTGTTGATCTTGGCGATGGCGTTGCGGAGGTCGTCGGGTAGCGGGTCGACGGCGGTCAGGACTTGTCGGCCGGCTTTGATCTGCACGGTGCGGTAGCGGCGTGCGGTGCGCACGAATTTCTTGATGCTCCAGCCGGTTTGAGTCTCGATGTAGTGGCTGACGGCCAAGGCGGCGAACACGACGGTCAGGTGCGCGTCGATGGATTCGCGTTTGTGGTGGTAGATCGGGCGGGCTTGCAGGTCGTGCTTGGACATCCGGAAGCTCTTCTCGATGCGCCACAGCTGGTGATACGCCCCGATGACGAAGTCCGGGGTCTGCTCAACGAGGTTGGTGGTGTAGCCCTTGAGGCCAGCCAGGCCGCGGACCTTGGTCTCCAGTTCGCGGTCGACGCTCTTGGTGGCGCCGGACAGCTTGATGAACCGGTTGCGCTTGACCGGCGCCTTCCCGTCGACCGCTTTCTCGGCCTTGGCGACCTGCTCGGCGATGCCGCGCAGCGTGCGCCGGGCCCGGTCGGCACGGTACTGGTAGTAGACGACGCGATCGGGGATGCCGCGGGTTCTCTCGCTGCTGGTCGCCGGCCACGGCTGGACGAAGATCTGCCTGTCGGCGATGTCCTGATCGGGGTGCTTGTCCCGCCATTCACGTACCACGTCGGGTACGTACGGGATCTTGGTGCCCAGGATGAACGACAACCCTGAGGCCTTCAGAGCGACCTGGTTGGCTTCGGAGATCATGCCGGCGTCGGCGACCACGACGACATCGGTCAACGGGTGAGCGGCCTTGAACGCGTTGATGACCGGCAGCATGGTCGCGGTCTCGGCCTTGTTGCCTTCGAACGCCTCCACGGCCAGCGGGAATCCTGAGGCATCGGTCAGCAGCCCGATGGTGATCTGGGGTTCCAGCCGACGTTCCTTGGAGAACCCCGGTTCGCGGAACCCGTCACCGGCATCGGTTTCAAAGTAGAGCGTCGAGACGCCGTAAAGCACCAGCGACGTCGGACCCAGCCTGGCGCGGGCCGCGCATGCCGCCGATAGTGCCTGGCGCACAGCGTGTTTAGCGAACTTCGGCAGACGCCGGGTCACGGTGCGGTAGTCGACGGTTGCGATGCCGGTCTCGGCGAGCACCCGCAGCGAATCAGCCTTGCTGGTCGGTTCGATGATGCGAGCCAACACCAGATCCCGAAACACCTCATCGCCACCGGTGGCCGCATCGAACCCCAGCGTCCGGTAGGCGGTGCACAACGACGCCCACAGTGGTGTCGAGATCGTTGAGACGATCTCCAGCGGATCGCCATCGACACCGGTGGTGGCCAGCCCGAGGTCAAGGGTGGTTTGGCCTTCGGCCAGCCGCTGACGAGCCGCAGCCTTGAGGGCTTCGACCTCGCCCTCATCGTGCGCTGAGCCCAGGTGCTCGATGTTGCGCGACCCACGCCGGGTGGACCACACGATCTGCACCGCGACCGCGCCCGAGGCCGTTTTCACGGTGCGCACATAGGCCACCACAGCACCCTAGAGTCCCCGGTTTAGTGTGCAAATCTCGACCCGACAACCAGAAAACCCGCAGCTCAACCCCCCACAGGACTAAGCAACCCCAGAAAATGTCCTAAGTCGGGTTGGACGGGATATCAGTTTTCACGTCCACAATGGGCAGCCCTTGAGGGTTGTGGAAGCTCAGGTGTACTCGGATATCACTAGGTCGGAAATCGCGGGCCACACGCCTAGGGCCCACTCGCCGAAAACGCGGTCGGTTAGGACCACCAGCGCCAGATTCGTCTCTGGATCCGCCCATATAAAACCGCCTGATACCCCGAAATGTCCGTAGGTTCGTGCCGAATTGCGCCCACCCGTCCAGTGTGGTGATTTCGAACCCCGAACCTCGAATCCCAGCCCCCAATCGTTGGGCCGGTGCACGCCGAATCCGGGCAATACGCCGTCTAGACCCGGGAATTGCACCGCGATCGCTTCGGCGTGCATCGGCGCTGAGACCAGCGACGGACGAAGCAGTTCGCCCGCGAAAGCCGCTAGGTCGGCAACTGTCGAAGTTGCCCCGAACCCGGCCGCCCATGCACCGTAATCAAACCGGCTGGCGGCCATGCCCAGCGGTTCGAATACGGACTTGGTGAGGTAGTTACTGAATTCGATGCCTGAGGCCTGCTGTACCGTCTCGGCTACCACCCGAAAGCCATAGTTGGAGTACATCCGGCGGACGCCGGGCTTGCTGAACGTAAACTTGGAATGCATCGATAGTCCTGCCGCGTGCGCGAGCAGGTGACGGACCGTGGAATCGGGAGGGCCGGCAGCGGCGTCGAGATCGACGAGCCCCTCCTCGATGGCGATATGCGCGGCGCGTGCTACCAGTGGCTTGGTCACCGAGGCGAGCTCGAACTCCCGTTCAGTGTCACCGTGGGTGGCCAGGATTCCGCTAGGTCCGATCACCGCGGCGGCGGCAGTCGGGACCGGCCAGTTGTCAAGAGCGTCGAGAGCGGTCATCAGGTCGGGCACGTCACTTCCTGGCGATGTCGTAGTTATCGAGCGGGTCCGGCTCGATTTCAGGTAGGCGCACATGGCCGAACCCGGCGTCGGCGTGGCTCGAGGTGGCGAACGGGGTTCCCCAAAACAGCGATAAGCGGAAGGATGCCCGCTGGCTTGCCGGGAAGCATGTTGTCGAGCTGCCATGTTAACCAACCGATTTGGGGATAGCTACTAAGTGCGGTAGCTTCGCCGAGTACACCCGCGAGCAGTAGATCGTCGGAATCAACAACCTGGACTACCGCACTTCGGACGCGACCCATCGGGCGGTCTCGGGTTTGAGCTTCGCTGAATTGGCGCTGATGCAAATGGTTTTCAGCGAACGGAAGCTGTGCCATGCCTGCGCATACGTCGGTTTGGTCGCTGTCTTCCAGACCTGTCCGTTCCCGTATCCAGCCAAGAGGACGCACCTGATATGCGCGGCTGTGGCGTGCTTCTGTGGGCAAGTCCCGTAGTGATCGTTGAACGGGAGCCAGCTCAAAGGTAGTGGGCACGGTTGGACTCCGTTCTGCTCGGTTCGGCTCGGTTCTGCTCGAAATCGAGAACTCTCGGGTTACGTGTTATTTGCGAACGCTGCTCGTTGACAAGGCGGGTCGTATGGTAGAGCGCGCAGTATCTGGCTCCATTGCTGGGGGGTTAGCACGTTGCGCGTGCTGGCACAGATACGTTTGGTGGCGTTGTCGGTGTTGAGCTTCCAGATGCGTAAAGTAGCATTTCTGCTGGCGGCGTACAGACGACCATGAGGATCGAACGTGACCCGTGTGCGTGACGCGGCTCGTGGGGGTACCAGCGAGTCACCGACCGCGACAGGTTTAGTTTGGTCGGTTATGTCCCATAGGAGCACGCTTCCGTCGTCACTGCCCGATGCTAATGTCTTTCCATCTGGGCTGAAGGCGATCTGGACTTCATCGCTGCGCGATTGGAGTGGATGGCCAATTGGTGCGGCATGTAGTGGGTTGGTGATATCCCATAGCCAGATGGTTTGGTCCTGACTGCCTGTGGCAAGGGTTTTGCCGTCGGGGCTAACACTTAACGACACGACTGCTCCGGTGTGGCCGGTGATTGCGGCGGCCGATGGTTGCGGGTGGTGGCGGTCGGTGATATCCCAAGCGCGCACGGTGCCGTCGGCACTACCGGCGATGACCGTCCGGGCGTCTGGGCTGAATGTTACTGCGTTGATGAAGCCGGTGAATCCGGTTAGCGGCTCCGAAAGTGGTTGCGGGCGCTTGGGATCGGTGATATCCCACAGTTGCAATGTGTAGTCGTCACTGGCTGTGGCGACGGTATGTTCGTCGTGGCTGAACGCGACGACATTGGTGTATTTCGCTTTATTGGGCAGCATGCTGAGCTCGACCGGTTTCGCAATGTCGGAGATGTCCCACAACACCGTGGGCGTCGAACTCATTTCTGTGGCCATGATGGTACCGCTTGCGTTGACGCGGGCTTCATACTCGTAGCCGCCCCCCGAATTATCGGGCAAGTGTAGCGTCGCGGCGCGTATTAACCGGTTCGGGTTGGTCCACAGCTGAATGATGTTGTCTGATGCGGTGACCATGACTTTGCCGTTCGCGCTGAATGCGGGGGAATTGATGCGGCCCAAGTGATTCGGGATGAGTCCGGTGGGCAGTGTCCACAGCGATACAGCACCGGACGTCCCAGAGGTTGCGAGGTAGTGGCCGTCGGGACGAAATGTCACCGACGTCAGTCCACTGCTAGCGTCGGTTAGCGGCTGCCCAAACGCAATAGGATTAGATGGGTCGAGCACATTCCAGAGTTTGGCCATGCCGTCGTAGCTCGCCGAAGCAAGGGTAGTGCCGTCGGGGCTGAATTCCAGGGACCAAGATGCTTCGTTGTGGGCTGCGAGCGGATCGGCCAAACGGATGGGGCGAGCGGGATTGGTAACGTTCCACAGGCGGATCACGCCGTCCTCGCCGGTTGCCGCCAAGAGGCGGCTGGCGGGATCAAAGGCAACCGCGTGCGCGATGTTGGTGAATCCGGTTAGAGGCGGTCCCATCTGCTGTACACGAGTCGGGTCGGTGACGTCCCAGAGTCGTACGGTCTTGTCGTTGCTTGCTGATGCAAGAGTGTGCCCGTTCGAGCTGAAGGCAATTGCTCTAACTGGACCTGTGTGGCCCGACAAGATAGGACCGGCATGTGGTGCGCGCCGGTTCGTCACGTCCCATAATCGGACGGTGCGATCGTCGTTCGGCGCTGCGAGCGTGCGGCCATCAGGGCTAAAGGCAACCATGTAGAAGGCGCCGTCACCCGTCAATGGCTCAGTGAGCATCTTGACATCCCTCGGTCTCGTGAGATCCCAGAGCCGTACGGTTTTGTCGCCACTGCTTGAGGCGAGTGTCTTTCCATCGGGGCTGAACGCAACAGAGGTAACGAAACTGGTATGCCCCCGTAATGGCTGGCCAACGGGCCTAGGATCGTTGGGGTCAGAAGTGTCCCAGAGTCTGATGGTGTTATCCCAGCTTGCTGACGCTAAGAGGTTGCCATCCGGGCTGAACCTCACTGTGGCCACTTGGCCGCTATGGCCTGTCAGTTGTGTGGCCAGGGGCGCGTTCTCGGTCGCCACTAGGCGGGACCGTACCTGGTTATTCGGGCGCAGTTGCTGAGCGACCATCAGCAATTGCGCAGAGAGCGACGGATCAATCAGTAGTCGCTCATCGGCGGCAGCCAAGACTTGATTGAAAATTGCTTCGCTGTATTGACGGGCAATCGCGCTGCGCTGTCGGATCGCGACAACGGCTACTGACGCGCAAACGACGGTCAGTATGATAAGGAGCACTGCTGCTGCGCGCACTGACCTAGTCACGAGTCGCTTATGTTGCAGCGATGCTTTTACAAACTCCGCGAGCGCATGATCGACGTCTTGGTCATCAGCGAGCAAGGCGAGAGTGTCCACTAACCGGGCTCCTCGCTGCAAGAAGGACCTGTTTTGGCCATTCTTGATCCAGGCGGCGGCGTCGTCTTCGGCTCGCTGGCGCATCGGCGCGTTGGCTCGGTCGTCGTCGATCCAGGCGGCTAACCGCGGCCAGGCACGCAACACAATTTCGTGTGTGAAGGTGACATCGCTGTCGTGGATAGTGAGAAGGCGGGCTGAGGTGAGCATTTCCAGCACATCCGCAGCATCTTCGGCATCGGCAAACCTCGCCAGTAGCGCCTGCTTGGGTTCCCGGCGGCAGCCGTCGTGCCCAGCTTCGCCGATGGCGACCAAGCGCATCAGCATGCGCCGGGCGATTTTGCGTTGTGCCGCATCGAGCTGACTCCAGGCGTGTTCACCGGTTGCGGCCACCGAGCCACGTAAGCCGCCGGCAGCTCGATAACCGGCGATGGTCAATTTGCCAACCCGGCGCCGTAACCACGTGCCGGCCAACACATGTGACAACAATGGAAGCCGCGCGGCCTCGACAGAGCATTCTTCGACTCCGACGTCATTCAGGATGAGATCGACGAGGCCCGATTCTATGCGCAGCCCCGCCGTCTTGGCCGGCTCGACGATAACGTCGCGAAGCTCGGCGCGGTTCATCGGTCCGAGCACCATGCACCGAGATTGGACAGCTGTGGCCAATACGGGCAGTTCAACGCAACGGCCGAGAACATCGGAACGAAGGGCCATAATGACGACCGCGCTCGGCGCCGACATGGATGGCTGGCTCATCGCGTGAAGCGCACCGACGAATTCCGCCCGAGATTGCGGGCAGGCGTCCAGCGTGAAAAGCTCTTCGCCTTGATCAACTATCATCAACAGCCGTACACCCTCGGCTCGCCCCTGAATGTCTGGTTGATCGAGGCATCGCTGAAGTTGTGTCATTGGCTCATTGCCGGGGGTCATGCGCGCCGATACCCAGCCACCGTCGCTATCTGAAACAGATTGGCATGCCCCGCCCATGGGTGTACCTATTTCGAGGGCCCCTGAGCACGCCGCAGAGATGAGGCCCGCTGACAGCAACGAGGACTTACCCGCCCCCGAGGCGCCCGTCAACAACACAATCCCCGGATTGACGCCCTGGACTTTTGCGATGAGGGCCACCAACTCGTTGATGGTGCGTGCTCTTCCGAAGAATCGGGCACTATCAACGGCGCCGAAAGAGGCAAGTCCTTGATAAGGACAGATAGTGCTGGGGGCACCGTCCATCCGCGGTCGTCGGTCGGTTGCGTCGGCAGCTGAGGCGGTCCGCGCTTCGCTCCACCATCGCCGCCAACGCCCGATGTCATACATTCCGGCCATTGCTGGCGGCGCATTCCTCCGTTGCGCCTCGCCGATCAGTACGCGCAGCACCGTCTCAACCGATTCAAACCGCTGCGGCACGCGGCTGCCTCGGCGCCAATCGCTGACCCGCTGCACTGTCACCGCAGAGGCTCCGGGATAAAGCTGCTGCTGCGCAGCAGAGGCCGCAGCGGCCACTTTCTTTAAGGGTGGATTGCCCGCGCACACGAACAACAACGACAACGCCTCGGAGAACGCCGACCGCTGCCGAGGTGGCGAAGCCTCAGGGATCGTCTCTCACCTCCTCAGACCGTCAACCAAGACCTCGCCACCCGCGGAACTTCGTCAACATGGCCACGGGATTGCGTGAAACGTCGACAGCATACGACCCAGTTGGGCATTTCAGGATGTCTGCGGCTCAGGATGTCTGCGGCGCGAAGTTCTCCAAGGACCACCTTTCGAACGCCCTGAGGAGTCCGCGTTCCGCATGCGGAAAACACGCACATAGCTTCTGAGCTGGTATAACGCGACCCTTGGCGAATGGCTCGGTTGTACCTCTGGCTCTCCGGTTGCTTGCATTCCCTGCCATGTGTCAGTTCGAGCTGGCCCTGACCCGGCTTGGCCTCAGGAAGTGGTCTCGACCGTCTTCGTGCGAAGACCACCACAAGTCGCATCAACCGGCTCACGCCCGACGATCGCCACCGATGGCAAGGACCGCAGACTTGGATGCCGAGGAGTCCTCGACCGAGCGGACTCCGTCGACGAGTGCGTCGCCAATACACCGGCGGTCGCCACGGTAAGCCGCCATGCGGCCAGCCGCATATCCCTCGCAATACAAACCCGCAATTTGGAGATTAATGATGCTCGACACCACCGCACACCACGTCGCCGAGCCTGCGTTCGTGGTGGCCGCCAGCAGCACTCACACACCGTTCTCCATCGACAACGACGCATTCGCCGGATGGCTCGCCACCGGAGGCGATCAGCTGCAACGCAACCTCCCCGCCCCGAGCAACGAAGCCCCCGGGCAGACTTTGTCGGAACTGGCCTATCGGGCGCTACGTGCGGCGGTTCTCGTTGGCGATCCCGGCATCGAGCTGAACGTCCACGGTTGCGTCGCCATCGGGACTGGATACGTCGTGCGGCTCAACAACCTCGCCGGCTCCCAACAGCTAGTCGGAATAACCAGAGGATCGCACGAACCGCGATGGCCGGCAAACAATCCTCCTGCAGGTGAGAAGGCGCGCTGTTACCTGCAGCAAATCTGCGAGGTCGCCAACGCATTGCTGAACGATCTGCTGACAACTATTCCAGCGTTTGATGCGACGAGGGGACAGGGCCGTCCGCTCATCGCGACCTCCCCGGTGGATGCGGGGGAAATCGCATCCACGAGCCAAGAGAGGCCTTCCTATGGAGTGTGACGGCAGGCAGTTGGTTGGGATCGATCAGCATCGGCAGCGCTCTGACGCGGTTGTGGCGCAAATGCCAACGCCGCGCGACAGCCCGTTTCGACGCCGAATCGACTGGCTCAGGAGCCCAATAACGTTGCAAGGCTGTGGCCTGGTGACTGATCCGACTCCCTGGGTATCTCGTGCGCCAGCTGAAGTTCTCGATCGACTGGCCGGGAAGTCGATCATCTCCGTTCTGGACATGAGCCGCGATGAACTATTGGCCCTTTTTTCGACCGCCGCCCGACTGCAGATCACCGGCATCCCCCCGAAAGCTCTGTCCGACAAGATCCTGCTCACCGCTTTCTTCGAGCCCAGTACCCGAACTCGCCTATCATTTGAATCCGCTGCCCTCCGACTCGGAGGGTCGGTCATTAGCGTTCATGATGTGCGGTTCGCAAGTGTCGAGAAGGGAGAGTCCCTCTCCGACACCGGCGTCATGTTTGCGTCCTATGCAGATGCGGTTGTTCTGCGCCATTTCAACAAAAATGCGGTGCATGACATACGCGCTGGCGGAATGATGATCCCGCTTATTAACGGCGGAAACGGATGCCACGAACATCCCACGCAAGCAATGGCTGATTGGTACACATTGGCGAAATGGCGTCCAAAATTAATGGACGTCAGCCCAACCGAGGAGTCCAGGATTTCCTTATGCATCCTGGGCACACCGCGCCGAATGCGATCGATACGCAGTTTCTTGCTCACAGGTGTCACGCATTTTCCTGATGCAATTAGAGACATCACAATTATTTCCGACGAAAACGATCCGCTGGACGTCGAGCTGTTATCAGCTTTGACACGTCACCGTGTTGCACACCGGCGCAACCAAGAATTCCAGCGTTTGGCGTCCGAATTCGATGTGATCTACCAGAATGCTCTGGCTCTGGTCGGAGAGGAACATCAGATGATCGGGCCGCAGACCACCGTCGACGCGAACACACCACTCAAGCCCGGCACGGTCGTGATGCATCCCTTGGCCAGGCGATACGAACTCAGCACTGATCTCGACGCCACACCGCACAATCTGTACTTCGACCAAGCCGCGGGAGCAGTACCTATACGGCAAGCGCTGCTACTGGCGGTTATCGGACGCCTCAACACCAAGAGCGATGGTTGAACGAATGTGCGGAATGACGGGCTTTATCACACACCAGCGACTTTCACCCGACACACCACGCACCCTCGACCGGATGCTTAACACACTTATGCACCGAGGACCGGACGGCCCGGCTGTCCGAATCCTATTCGAAGCGGGAGTAGCAATGGGTCACGTCCGACTGGCGATCAACGACCTCAGAACGCAGGCAACACAACCACTGGTATCCACAGACGGCAATATCGTTGCGACGATCACGGGCGAACTGTACGGATTTCGTCGGATCCGGGCGGAGCTGACCGCGCAGGGAGAACAATTCGTCTCGAAATCTGACAGCGAACTGGTTGTCGCGCTCTACAGGCGGCATGGTCTTAATTTCGTCCGCCACCTGCGTGGTGAATTCGCCATTGCCCTAGTCGACCTCCGCCTAAATCGGCTTGTGCTCGTTCGAGACCGTTTCGGCGTTCGACCGCTGTTCTTTCATGCCGGGACCGACATGTTTGCCTGGGGATCGGAGGCAAAGGCACTACTGACCCACCCAGCTATCCCATGCCGGCTTTCGCGGCCTGCAGCGATCAACCAGCTGATCCAGGTAATGGCACCGGGAACAACGGCTTTCGACTCGATCGAGTCTGTCCGACCCGGCCAGATGGTGGTCGTTCATCGGGCAGACGGTCGGTTCCGCGTTCGCACGCACCAATACTGGGATCTGAATTTCCCCCATCGAGATGAATCGGATCTTATTGAACCCGAGGCCCACGTCGACGCGGTCCGACGAGTAGTGACGGACGCGCTGATGGTGCGCCTCGAAGCGGATGTGCCCATTGGACACTATCTGTCCGGCGGCATGGATAGCGGCGCGCTGCTTGGACTGTCGCAGGCATTGTCACAGACACCCTCGTCCGCTTTCACGATCGCATTCAATGACCGTGCTTATGACGAGTCTGCCATCGCGACCAAGGTAGCGAAACACACCGGTGTCAACCTTACCGTGCGACACGTCCCAGATGAGGAGCTCTACGCCGAGCATTACGTCCGGGCCATCTGGCACTGCGAGCGGACCTTCTACAACACCCTGGGCATCGCCAAAATGCAGCTGAGTGCGGCTGCACACGAGCACGGAATACGTGCAGTCATATCCGGCGAAGGCGCCGACGAACTGTTCGCCGGATACCCCGCATTCGCACTCGATAACGCTTCGCCGCAACAACATCCGGCCGACAAGCTATTCATTGGCGCCATCTTGCCGTCACACCCACACCGACATCCCGGATTCGATCGCGTCGTGGGATTCACGCCCGGCTGGGTCCAACCGTGGGTGTCGACGTGGCATCGCGTACGGCCACTGCTCGTCGATGGACTCACCGACGAACTCGGCGGCTATGACCCACTCGATGCCGTGGCCGAACAACTCGACAGACGTCGGCTCGATAGCCGGGCACGGCTGGACAAGGCCCAATATAGCTGGATCAAAACCATGTTGGACGGTCAAATCCTCAGCTGGGGCGGTGACCGGGTAGACATGGCCAACGCGGTAGAGAGCCGTCCGGCGTTGCTGGATCACTTGGTTGCCGAAACCGCTGTGCGAATCCCACCAGAACTGCGCATCCGTAATGGGACCGAAAAATGGGTACTGCGTGAAGCACTGCGGTATGCGATGCCCGAATTTCTGTACAGCAGACGGAAATTCGCATTTATGGCACCTCCGGCGCATCGATCGGCTTCTCGGGCGGCGCAATTATCACGGCTTACGTCCAAATATCTCACTCGCGACCGGATCGCTGAGCTTGGGATCTGTGATCCTGACCGCACCCTGGGATTTCTATCCGAATCTCCCGCGGATCCGGCAATTGCCAACGAGCACGACAAGATTCACAACCACTTGCTGGGTCTGCATATCCTGCATGACTTATTCACTAGGTAAAGGGGAACAGAGCAATGATTACGACCGGTCAGCCCACTATCCGCTGCGCGCCAAGGATCACCGGCCTGCCGCCGGCCCGCCCCGACGAGGCCCAACCTGGCGATTGGGCCGGTTATGGAGGCCTCCCTCTCGTCATAGAGGGTGTCGCCGGTCAATGGGAAGCTATCGGCAAGTGGACCGCCGATTATCTAGTCGAGCGGTGCGGTGATGAACAGGTCACGGCATTCATGACGAACGCTTCACTCCAGGGCACTGTGCTGCAACAAGTTAACAACACAGTCACCACGCGCTTCGGTGAGATTATTCGACACATCTTCGGTATCGAGAGACGCGATCCGAACCTGTCCTACTACCTTCGAGTCGAACCAGGATCCGAGGTATACGAGAAGCTGTCGCCCGACTTCGAAATCCCTTACACCGGACGCGAATTCAATCCGCAGTGGACCGGTATCTGGATGGGGCAGGCCGGAAACGCTACCCCCTTCCACAACGATCAGTGGCATGGCCTGCTGTTCCAAATATCCGGACACAAGCGCTATACGATGGTGCACCCGTTTGATGCCGTGCAGCTGCAGCATAACTGGCCTGCCGAGGCTCGTTACGACCTGGCGCACGCCGACATTCTGCCGGAGGATGCTCCGGTGCTCAATGAACTCGAGCAGGTCTATCAGGGCATCTTGGCGCCGGGTGAGGTTCTCTACGTTCCGCCCTTCTGGATGCATCAGGTGGTTACCCTCGATGACGGCAATATCTCGATGCCAACCCGGTTCAACACCTCGCAGTCCCCGGATGTGTCGCTATTCCAGTTCAGTCAACGGTCCTCGCTGCGTGATCTGACCAACCAGCCAGTGTTCGACGTGGACACCATCGTGAACTTTCTACGTGACAATCGCGCACATTTTGCAGAACTCGAAAGTGAATTTGTCGAAGCATTGGTGCGTGTGCGACAGCTGAATGTCACCGCAGCCGATCTGCTCGGCGCGGTGTCGACCCGGAAGGGGGCGTGAGGTGGGATCACTACTCGAGGAATGCATTTCCGCGGCGGGACCGGCATGGACGCGTTATGAAAACCATCCTTGGTTTCAGGCGCTGGAACAGGGACTGCTTCCTATCGAGCGATTCGTTCACTTCCAGCTCGACGACGCACCGTTCATCCCCTATCTGCACCAGACAGTGGCACTGGCGCTGGCGAAAGCTCCGGTGGGGTCGAAGTGGTCTCATACAGCGGCAAAGATGTTGAGTCAGGTGTTTGTCGCCAACGAACTTGCCACAAAGAAGGAAATCCTCGAAGCACTCGGGGTGCGAAACCCGCGGTTCGACCGCTGGGCGCTGTCGCCGCGGCGGGAGGCCTACGCGAACCATCTGGTCCGTGTGGCGCTCGAAGGTACTACAGCCGAGACCGCTGCCGCGTTACTCCCGTGCACGTTTTTTACCCGGCTCGTGGGCCGTCGCTTCGAATCGGTCGAGATCCCGGGCCCCGAGGCGTACCGGAGGTGGGCACGGATTTATGCAGACAAGCAGATGTATCAAATGCTCGAAGCGCACGAACAGATGATGGAAGACGAAGTCGCCCGCGAGCCTAGCCGCCGCGAGCACCTTGTTCGCTTGTTCGTCCGCAGCACCCAACATCAGGTCGCAGTCTTCGACGATGCCCTCAACCCTGGTCAGTCATGGCCAACCGTGGCCCTCTCAGACTTCCAACCCCAGCTCACTGACCTATGACTGACGAGTCGACTCGGCGTATTGAGCATGCTCGCGACGGCCTGGAATTGCGGTTCGGCTCTGGTGTTCAGCTCGAAACGCCGGTAGTCAACTGGGACAACCGGGCGGTATGCCATGCGCAGCTCCCCAACGGCCGCAAGGTCGTGGTCAAGATCGATGCCGACGGCGTCCGGCATCGCCGCGAAACTGCGGGCCTCTTGGCGGCAGCGCGCGGCGGAGCGCCGGTTCCTCGGATGCTGTGGCACGGGTTCCACGGCTCCTGGTTGCTTGTGCTCGAAGAAATCCCAACCAGCGTGACACTGGCAGATGCCGCGGGGGCGTGGCGGACGGCGGGTGGAGCGGTACGGGCGCTGCACGATTGTCCGATTCCGCCAGACATGGCGATGTTCTGCGAAGGCGGCGTGCATTGGCGCAGCCACGTCGACCACCGGATTGCAACAGAATGCAAGGACGCTGTCGCACGTGGGCTTCTCAACCAACACGAATCCGATGCCGTTCGTCGCTATTCGATGCGTGTGTTGGCCGCCGCCGGACCGGCTAGTGCCGTTCTATTACACGGGGATCTGCAGGCCCGCCACTTGCTGGCCCACCGAAACCAGATCATTCTCATCGATTTTGGCGACGCCGGATGGGGCGATCCCGCAATGGATCTCGTGGTGCTCACACACTTGGATCCACAACGCATCGAGGATGTCCTTGATGGCTATGGGGCCGATAAATATCTGCGCGAGCGAGTGGCGCAGTTGGGCCCACTGTACTCGCTGTGGCGCAATCTGTTCGTATCTCGGTGGTACTTCGACAATGCTTTCGAGCAGCACCGCAATTCCGAGCTGGCCCGTCACATCGTGGACACCGTTGTAATGCCAAATGATGTGATCACCCCGATTCGGCTCGAATGCTGTGCAGTGCTAATAGATTTCGATGGTTTGCTCATCGACACTGAATACGCGGGGTGGCAATCATGGCATGAGCTGTATGCCCGCTATGGGGGGAACTTAGCGATCACGACATGGGCGCAGCGCTGCGGTGGTGACGATCCTTTGTCGCCGTGGCAGGAACTGGAAGAAATCGCGGGCACAATACTAGACCGAGACAGCATGGAACAGGCGCGCCGCACACGCCGCGATTTCTTGCTCACCGTGTTGCCCGGCGTACACAGATTTCTGCAGCGGTGTCAGGACCGAGGAATTGTTGTCGGGTTGGTGAGCAACTCGCCGCTGAAATGGATCGAACGGCAAATGATGGCGCTGGGCGTCGATCCCGATGGATTTCGACTGATTGTCTCTGGCGAAGGCCACGCGCCCAAGCCGGCCCCAGACGGATATCTCATTGCGTTAGCTTCGCTGGGATTGTCAGCAGAAAGAGTCGTCGCATTCGAAGATTCAGCGAAAGGTATCAGTGCCGCTAAAGCGGCAGGGCTGCGGTGTGTCGTCGTTCCCAACCGGGTGACCATACATTCCAACTTGTCCCACGCCGACGCTGTAGTCGACGCGCTTGATGCAATCGAACTTGTCTCCACAAGTGGGGCCGTGGCGTGACGATCGGAGTCACCGCGGAGGACGCTCACCTACGAGAGCAGATAACCGAGTTGATCGAGTCAACATCGGATGCGACGGACTGTGTACGCATCGTCACCATCGACGCCGACCTCGGCGTTGACTCGGTGCATCAACAACTGTTCATCACCGATCGCGACGGGATTGGACTCAAACGACTCGCTGATCTCGTGACTCTGAGGCGCCGCATCACACCCAGCCGCGGCGAATACGCGATGCATGCAGCCTACGGCGCTGCGCTGCGGTCGGCAGCAATGCGAGGCGGAGTTGGCGCCGCGCTGGCCGATAACAACGGCGAAGTGGTCGCCTTAGGCACTGCAGAAGTGCCGACGTCCGGTGGCGGGCAGTATTGGGATGGCGACAGCACCGACGCCCGTGACATCGTCTACGGTGTCGACCCGGCGACGACTGCGCGCAACGGAACCGTGACGCGGCTGCTTGAGCTGCTATCGCGAATGGGGACCGTCTTACCGTCTTCGCCGGCCCGGACAGCCGACGTATTGCTGGCCGACTTCGATTCCGATCAGGATTCACTCGGTGTCGGGCATGGTGAAGCATTAGCACAAAGTTTCGAATCGCTCGGCCGGGTGGTGCACGCCGAAATGGCCGCAATGCTGTCCGCCGCAAGGTCCGGAATTCCCGTTAAAGGAAAGAGCCTGTACGTTACTGCACAGCCATGCCGACAATGCTTGCGACATCTAGTTTGCGCGGGGCTCAAACGTGTGGTTTTCCTGGGTCGGCAATTGGCTAAACCGCCTCCGTTCCACGCCGACTCTATTAGCACGACCCTGGACGGCTCCGACAGAATGCTTCTGTTGCCATTCACCGGTGTCGGGCCAGGTGCCTACGAACTCTTGTTCGCCCATCAGATGCGGGCAGCCGCAAGAATAAGGAGATAAATTGCATACCAAAGACAATTCCGGGATAACCGAAACCATCGCGACAAAGCTAGGGGTGAGAACCGTTTTTGTTGCCGGCCCCTTTTTTAAGCTTGTCGATCCGACAACCGGAGTCATGCAAGCACGGGATCGAACACGCTTTGAGCGGCTGATCCATTATTTTGAAGGCAGCGGCTGCACCGTCCATAACGCACACCGACGCGAAAGCTGGGGCGAGGCCTTCCTGGAACCCGACGACTTCACCAAACTCGACTATGATGAGATCGCCGCATCAGATCTTATTGTGGCCGTACCCGGACCACCGGCGTCGCTTGGCACACATATCGAATTGGGCTGGGCATCGGCGATGGGTAAGCCCATCGTGTTGCTGCTGGAAAAAGATGAGGACCATGCGTTGATGGTGTACGGGCTGCGCCACATCACAAAAACGGCGATAGTTGAAATAATCAACGGCGAATTCGAATTCTCGGCGCTCAAGGATGCGGTCATCGCAGTGTGCGGCGCATGAGTTCGAACCCTGGTATACACCAAGTCGCCAAGATAACGGCGCGCGACGTTGCCGACACCCTCGCCGACATCTGCCCCGATCTGGTCGTATCGTCCGTTAGCCGCGGACCCAGCAGTTACAGCAACCGACTCTGGCGAGCCGACACTAGCGACGGAGCCGTGCTGGTGCGCATCCCCGGCCGCAATACCAATGTGGAGCATGCTCGCGCCACCCTGATTGCGACGGAACTGGCTCGCCGCGCGGGCATCCCGACTGTGCACTACCGAACCTTTGCCTCGACCACCCGTCTAGGACTCCCGGTGATTGTCCAGGAGCTGCTGCCGGGTGAGAACGCAACCACTGCCGTGCGCGCAGGTCGGGCCGATATCCGTGAGATAGCCGCCAGACTCGGCGATTGGATCGGCCGCCTACACGGAGTGAGGCGCGATACTTTCGGCGACGTCGCGGTCGACGCGGGTGCGCAAAGCTGGCCCGTTGCGGTTGCAGCACAAGTTTCCGCAGCCCTGTCCACGGTGTTTGAGGACATCCTCCCTACCGACCGCACGACGATCGAAACGGCCTTCGACCAAGCCATCGCCGAACTCGGACCGACCTGCCGAGCGTCGCTGACTCATGGCGATCTGTATCTGGATAACATTCTTGTCGACTGCGGTAAACCGGTGGCACTTCTGGATTTCGAGGCTGCGCGATTCTCGGACAGATTCGCCGATTTCGGTAAGCTTAGCGAACTCCTTTTCGAGTGGTGGCCCGATAGTAAAGAGCCCTTCTTAAGAAGCTATTTCGAGCACTTTTCCGCAGCGCCGTCGGATCCGGTACGTCTGCGTCTGGGAATCGGGCTCTACGCATTGAATCAGCTTGCCTACTTCGCCAAATGGCAGCCTGACCTCGTACCGGAATACCGAATGCGCCTCGAACACTGGCTGTCCTCACGAGCCTAACTGTGACAGTCGGAGATTGTCTACTCTGCTGCGATCAGATGCGGAAAATGTAAAGGAGAGCCATATGACCGCTGCGTGGTTTACCCATTCTTACGAGACTTTTCAACAAGCATATTTGGCACATCTGCGAAGGGTGCGCGACCAGCCAGAGTTCTGCAACTCACCCCGCGGATATCACAGTCGCGAGATCCTCGGCGTTGCATATCGACTCGTCAACCCCCGCGAGCGAGTTATTCGAGTGCCAAGCCGTCGAACAAACATTGTATTCAATTTCGCCGAGGCTTTGTGGTATCTTTCTGGATCGAATTCACTCGATTTCATACGGTTCTACGCGCCGTCTATGGACAGGTACTCCACTGACGGGCACACGCTGCGCGGCACCGCATACGGACCCCGCATTTTCAACTGCGGCGGCGCAGGTTTCGACCAATGGGATAGCGTAGTGAATACGCTGCGCGCAGACCCCGACTCCAAGCGCGCTCTCATACAGATCTTCGCGCCCGAGGAACTGCTCATAGCGGGCAACATCGACGTCGCGTGCACCATCGGACTGCAGTATTTAGTCCGTGAAGGACAGTTGCACGCAGTGAGTTTCATGCGCGCAAACGACGCCTATCGCGGCGCTGCGAGCGACGTGTTCTCCTTCACGTTCCTGCAGGAAGTGCTCGCCCACCAATTGGATCTCGATGTCGGCAGCTATACTCATATCGCTGGCTCGTATCACCTGTACGATAACGATCGCGAACGCGCCGACCGGGTGTTGGCCGATCCTGATGCCAGCACCCACGCTGATCCCTTTCCGGCGATGCCGGCCGGCGATAACTGGCCGGCGATCCGGGAAGTGCTCACCTACGAGGCGTTGCTGCGTACGGGGCGCAGCCACCCAAATCGTGCGGACATCGAACGACTTGGCCTGTCGCACTACTGGACACAAGTGCTGGCATTGCTGTGCCTGCATGCCTATCGCAAACACGCCGGAAAGACCGATCCAGACCTCTTTGCCCTGCTCGATCCGCTATACGGCCAGTTGCTTGAAAACTGCTGGTGTGACAGTTATGCGACCGCATCATGACGAACCGCGACGACAACGGTCCAACAATATTGGCGTCGGCTGCCTCTAGCGTGCCGGTGGGGCTAACGATTGGCTCATCCGATTCCAGCGGAGGAGCAGGAATTCAAGGCGACATCAAAGCCATGGCTGCGGTGGGCTGTTACGCAGCGACGGTCGTTGTTGGAGTAACTGCCCAGAACACCAATGGAATCATGGACCGCTTCACCGTGCCGGTCGATACGGTGCTGACGCAGCTGGATGCCGTGTTGTCCGACATCGATGTCGACGCTATCAAGGTGGGCATGACATGGAGTGCTGCACATATCCAGGCTGTGGCCGAAAGACTCGGCGAGCTGGACACTCCTATCGTGGTCGATCCCGTGATGGTGACAGCGGCCGGTGCCAAGTTGGCCGGCGCCTGTGCCGTCGACGCCGTCCGCCGGTGGTTGTTTCCAATCGCCACTGTCATAACGCCGAATATCAGTGAGGCCAGGATGCTGACTGGCCTTTCGGACGGAACCCCATGCGAGATGGCAGAGCGCTTAGTCGAATTCGGCGCCGCCGCGGCGGTGGTGACGTGCGGCGGAGTAGATGGCGGTGAATGGTACGCCGAGGACGCGATTTCCCATGAGTTGTTCCGCCCTGGCTACGTGACCGGCGCCGAGCACGGTGCCGGTTGTTCCCACTCTGCGCTGCTAACCGGGCTGTTAGCATCTGGAACGCCCACACGTGTAGCAGCCGAACAAGCGACGCAGCTGGCTGCTGAAGGCGTTCGTGCCGGCCTGATTTCAGTCGGCAACGGCGTTCATCCGGTCGACATGCTCGGTATCGGCCAGACGTATCAGCGAAGGAAATCGAAGATCGTCAACAGTTCTTAGCGGAGTACGCCCGAGGAGAGCACTATTGTCGCCGCGAGTTGCGCAAGGATACCGAGTAATAGTACGTAGCAGAGGCGGGCCGATGTTGATCGGTGCGCTGATTGTCGATGCGGTCGGATACGGCTTGTTCATGCCGTTGTCGCTGGTCTATTTCGTCAAAATGACCGGCGTGCCGATCGGCATGATCGGTATTCTGGTCAGCTTCGCCAACGTGATCAGTCTGCCAGCCCCGCTACTCGCAGGCTGGCTCGCCGATCGTCTCGGCGCCAGACGGGTGGTCATAGCAGCCCAAGTCATCCAGGGCATGGGCTACCTGCTCTACAGTGCGGTCGCTGGACCGTACGGCATTCTATTTGCCGTCGGCCTCGTATCTTCGGGTGTGCGCTGCTTCTGGGCATGCGTATTCACCGCGATTGCCGATTTGGTAGATGGCAGCAACTCACCGTCTGCGAACAAAGACAGCTGGTATGCCTGGGCGAACATGGCGCGCACAGCGGGAATCAGTATCGGTGGCCTCATAACGTCGGTAGTCGTAGCAATCGGCACCGACGCGGCATATCGGACGATCGCACGTGGCTCCGCCGCATGCTTTCTCGCCGCGGCCGTCGCGGTTGCAACCGCGGTCCGAAGCCCGAGAGGAGGCGTTACACCACTTGAGGATGACACCTCAACACAGGGCTACCGAACGATGTTGCGGGATCGCCTGTTCATCTCGTTCGTGAGCATCAACACAGTCTTCGCGCTGTCCAGCCGAATGCTTGCCTTGAGCATGCCCGTTTTCGTAGCCGAAGCGCTGCACGGCCCATCGTGGTTGGCTCCGGTCCTCTTGGTTGCGAACACAGTAGCGCTAGCCGTACTCGCCGCTCCGGTAGTGAGAAGACTGGCGCCTTACCGTAGAACCCGAGTGATCGCTACGGCAGCAGGACTATGGGCGGCGTGGTGTATAGCGGTGGCGATCCTAGATTCGGCCGAACAAGAATGGACCATCCTCGCCCTATTTGCAGCGACCGTGCTGTTTACCACGGCCGAACTTATCCACGCTCCTCTTTCGATGGCGTTGGCTACAGCCTTGTCCCCGCCTACCGCGCGTGGACGCTACCTCGCCTCATTCCAGTATTCGTTCGTGATATCCGGAATCATTGCTCCAACGTTTTTCACAACACTTTTCCAATTCAACCATCGACTCCCCTGGCTCGTTTTAGGGATCCTGAACATCGTGGCAATTCCCGGCATGTTGTGCATAGAACGAATGATCTCGAAGCCCCAGCTCGCCAAAGATCCGGCCGCTCGAAGCGCCTGATTTGCATCCTGCGATGATTCAACATGGCCCACATTCTTCCGCACAACCAGACGTAAACGAATTAACGACACGCAACACTAACCCGGATCTTTCGCACGGTTGATGTGCTGGCCTGGTAGGTTTCGGATTTGTTTGTTGATCCCGAATTTCGGGCGTTGGGGGTGGCTGAACCGCCCGGTCAGCGGGTTCCGCCGGGTTCCTTGGGCCCGGTGTGGGTGGTCCTCTCTGGTCCCGACTTAGGACAATTTAGTGTGCACGGCCCGGGGTGATCGCTGCGATGGCTTGGCTGAGGTCGTCGGGTAGTGGATCTGCGGCGGTCAGGATTTGGCGGCCGGCTTTGATTTGCACGGTGCGGTAGCGGCGTGCGGTCCGCACGAATTTCTTGATGCTCCAACCGGTTCGGGTCTCGATGTAGTGGCTGACGGCCATGGCTGCGAACACGATCGTCAGGTGGGCGTCGATGGACTCGCGTTTGTGGTGGTAGATCGGGCGGGCCTGTAGGTCGTGCTTGGAGACATCCGAAAGGCCTTCTCGATGCGCCAGAGCTGGTGATATGCACCGATGACGAACTCCGCAGACTGGTCGGTGAGGTTGGTGGTATAGCCCTTCCACCCGGCCAGTGCCCGGCTCTTTGCCTCCAACGCACGGTCGACGGTCTTGGTGGCACCGGCTAGCTTGATGAACCGGTTGCGTTTGACCGCGGCGTGTCCGTCGACGGCGCGTTGGGCCTTGGCGACCTGCTCGTCGATCCCGCGCAGACTGCGCCGAGCCCGGTCGTGCCGGTATTGGTAGTAGGTGACCCGATCCGGGATCCCGCGGGTCTTCTCGCTGCTGGTTGCCGGCCAGGGCTGGGTCAGCACCAGCCCGTCCGGGACTGCTTCTTCGGGGTGCTTGTCACGCCATTCGCGCACCACGTCGGGCAGGAACGGGATCCGCGCACCCAGGATGTAGGAGAGGCCAGCAGCCTTTAGATCGACCTGGTTGGCTTCGGAGATCATGCCTGCGTCGGCGACCACGGTCACGTCGGTCAGGTTGTGGGCGGCCTTGAATGCGTTGATGACCGGCAGCATGGTGGCGGTCTCGGCCTTGTTGCCTTCGAATGCCTCGACCGCCAGCGGCAGGCCCGAAACGTCGGTGAGCAAGCCGATGGTAATTTGCGGCTCCAGGCGTCGCTCCTTGGAGAACCCGGGTTCGCGGAACCCGTCTGCGGTGTCAGTCTCGAAGTACAGGGTGGACACGTCGTAGAGCACCAGTGACGCCGGTCCCAGCCCGGCCCGCGCTGCACATGCCGCTGACAGTTGTTGGCGGACAGCGGGTTTGGCGAACTTCGGGAGGCGTCGTGTCACGGTGCGGTAATCGACGGCGGCCACGCCGGCCTCGGCGACCACCCGCAACGCATCGGCCTTACTGGTCGGTTCGATGATCCGCGCGAGCACCAGATCCCGGAACACCGCATCACCGCCGACAGCGGTATCGAATCCCATCACCCGATACGCGGCGCATAGCGCATCCCACAGGTGGCTGGATTTCGTGGCCAGCAGCTCCAGCGGCTCGCCATCGGTGCCGGTCGTCTCGATGCCCAGGTCTAGGGCGCCCTGGCCTTCGGCCAGCCGCTGGCGAGCAGCGGCTTTGAGCGCTTCGACCTCACCGTCATCATGGGCTGAACCCAAGTGCTCGATCTGGCGTGACCCGCGCCTCGTGGACCACACGATCTGCACGGCGACCGCGCCCGAGGCTGTCTTCACGGTGCGCACGTAGGTCACCCCAGCACCCTACGAAGCCATATTTAGTGTGCAAATTTTCGGCCGGCAACACACTAACCCACAGGTCAAAGCACTGGGCCGTCACCGACTCCCAAAAAATGTCCTAAGTCGGGCCCCGGGATTCAGAAACCGCCCCCACTACCGACCGCCCCCACTACCGCACTGCGGCAACCTCACCCAAGGGATCGGCGCACACTAATCCCCCTCCCCCCGGAACAGCCTCGAAACATCGATTTACACAACGGAACATGCAGACAGGAATTTCATTCATGAAACTGCCCCTGCGGCATTCTCAATGAATCTGGGGCACCGATGTAGAAGACAACTGGAATCGCGACATGTGTTCCAAGCCTGGGTTGCAGCGGAAACAGTTGTCGTACAGCCTAGTTCGAGCCGCCGTCGATAGCGCCGCTTAGGCGGAGAGCTTCGCGGTGGAGCGTTGCGAGTTCGGGATCGCTCGCCCAGCCATCGAACAGCGCTCGCAGTTCAGAATCGTCAAATGCGTGTTCTAGCACCCCGAGGAGAACGACCTCTCGTGTCCGTTGATCGTCGCTGCGCGCAAGTCGCTGGAGCATCGCAAGAATGGCCGCTTTTGCAGGATCCGCGTTGGGGTCCTTGGACGTTGACAGCTGGTTCAGCCAGCCAAGGACTGTGTGCGCCCACACGTAGGGGCCGTCGGGCAGGGCGGATCCGAACGTTCCAGCGAGCGCCTCTTCAAGGAACTCGATGCAGAGCTCGATGCGCCGCGCTCCAGAGAGCCCCGGCACATCCCCAGGATGAACGTAAACCGTGTGGAATGCTAAGTACCGCAGTTGAGGATCGGCCGCCGAAGCCCATTCCTCCAGCCGCGTTAACGGGACCGGACCGTGTCCGGTTTGGCTGGTCATTATTCTTGAGTCACCACTCGTACACCATTACTGGCGAGAATGCCGAGCACAGTCGCGAGTGCCTCCTCGGAGAGGATTCCGGCGAGAGCACCGACAACCACTGCTCCACACGGCTCGGCCACGATGCATGCGATTATTAGCCCGATGACCACCACGGCTATCGCGTACGGCAGGGCCTCATAGATCTGGTCTTTTATCCGCTCGCGCCGCTGCTCGGGAGACTCTTCGGGTACCGACTCGGGCACGGGGATGTAATGCGGCTGGTCTCTGCATTTGATTTGGGCGATGTTTACACAGTTTTCCAGAGCGCGCGTGAGGTCTTCGATCTCTGCGAGATGACGTCCCCCTGGATAATTCGCATCGGGATGAGTTAAGTCCCATTCCCGATGGCGCTTGATTGTGTGCTTGAGATAGTTGATCTTCAGCGAGATGGTTGAGCAGTCATCGGACATACTGCAGCTCAGCTCGGTACCCTCGGGAGGGTGGTACGGCCCTCCCTCAGCCGTCCGGCTGATTGTCGACGAATGCGATTTGCCCTGCTGTACGACGTGGGTAAGCTCGTGGGCGAGTAGCTGGTCGCCGCTCGGTGTACCCGGAGTGTATTGGCCACCGCTGAAGAAAATGTGCGAACCAATGGTGTATGCGGACGCGTCGATAGCACGGGATGCGAGGGCTGCGTGGTGGTCAGTATGGATGCGGACCTCGCGGAAATCGTGTCGCACAGTAAGTTTCGGCTCCAGTGAAGCGTCGTTTGATGCGGTGATCCTTTCAGCGATGGCGTCGGCCTCGCGCTCCTCAGCCGAACGTGGATCGCTTATCAGGCTCGTTTGCTGCGGGGAAGAGCGCGCCGCCGAGATCGGGACTGAGGCGCCGACCGTGTCGAAGCGGCGCTCCATCCGGGCTCGGACCTCGGTTGGCAGAGGGATGCCCGGCGTGTTAAGTGCATCAATGAGGGCAATAGGGGCACCTGCGCCTTTGTCGTCAATGGATCGGTCGAGCTGATCCCGATCGCTGCAGTCGGCGGGATTGCAGCCGCAAGCCATTCCCGAGCAGCGTTGGATCGGCCCGACAAGGCCAGCCGTTGGCGCGCTCAGACCAATGTCCCAGCCGAAACCTGCGCTGAGACTTTCGGCGAGAGAGGCGGATGGACCGTTCCTCGACGCAACGTTGACAGTGGGCCGAACACGGTGGTGGCTGGTCGATTCGAGGCGCGACCTTGATAAGGAGGGTTGCAGAAAAGGCAGCTCGGACCGCTGCACGTGCTGGAGGACGGACAGACTGTCGGATTCAGCGGGCTGTGGCAGCTGCCGTGAGCGCATTAAGTGGCGCGAAGGCCTTGTCGGGTTCACAGTCGCCTTCGAATCCTGAGTGGCGCTCTTTGAGCCGAACATGCCTCACCAATCCTTCGGGCGCTGCGTCTCGGCGCCCTGCTAATTCTGACTCGCCGCCACCCGTACGGTCGAGGTGGACTTTCTGCCAATATGCCCAGCGGCCCTCGACCTCGACCTCGACCTCGACCACATTCGGCCTTATGCCCAACCACCGGACGGGCTGTTGACTTATCAACCAGCTCCCGAATGGATGTCTCATCGAGGGGGCACCGCCGTCGGCAGGGGCGCCGCCGGAGTCATTATCGCCGCAATTATCGATCGGTCCGGGCGGCGGGTATGTGCTGCGGAACCCACCCCACTGCGATAAAACCCAGAACGGACTGGCTTTCGCCGGCTAGCGTCCGAGTCGTTAATTCGGGTGCAGCCCTCGCTCCTGTTTCCGAGCGTGGGTCTTATGGAGGAAAAGTGTTGGTGGTTTCAACTTTTCCCCCACGTTCGACGTATTCACCAGCGGGATGAGCGGTCGAGGATGCTGGTGCACTAGTAATGACCCGCCGGCTAGTGAGTGACCGCCCCAGATGGATGGGGTGCCACTGTGTGACTGCCGTTGGGCATGAACACGTGCACGCCGGTCGGGTCGGCGACGAACTGCGGGCGGCCCTGCGCGACGGCGCGCGCACCGAACCAGCTTTGGCACCCAGGGCATAGCGGCTTCGACGACGCGAATACCTGCTCGGTTGTGCCGGCAGCCTGTTGACGCTCAGAATGTGAACTCTCGTACTGCCCTTCGCCGCCCGCGGGATCACGATAGTGCGGCTGCGTCTCGTGGCCGGCCTCTCTGCCCTCGGCTTGCGCCTGCTCGGTCGCGGCGCCCTTCTCCCCCGCCCAACCGCTGGTAACCGGAGGGGCCCCCGGCTTGCCGGCAATGTTCTTGGGGTTCTCGATGTCGGGCAGCCGGGCGAATTCATCGGACGCGTCGGCGATGTGTGACTGGTATTCGGGGAGGTCGAGCACGTTGGCATCCTTGGGATCGACATCGGTGAGGCCGACGTCTTTGGATTGGTCGGCGGCCTGCTCGGTGGCCAACTTGCCCAACTCGCTTCCCTCTCGTCCCGACGCCGCTTCAAGCTCTGGGATCAGCTTGGCAATCGCGGCCGCGCGGCTCGGGAAGTCCTCGATTCCCTCCGCAGTCTCAAGCTTGGCTTCCAGGCCTGGATCTTTGAGCGCCTCGGCATACCTGGCTCGTATCTCCTTGCAGGGCGATCCGCAGACCTCACAGATTCCGTCCGCGCCGACTTTGACCTCCCTGGTCCCGTCAGCTGAGGTCGCCTCGCCGGCGACTGGCTTGCCGTCGGACATTTCGGCCTCGGATCGATTGGGGCCGGCGTTGTCAGCGGTTTTGTCTCCCGGTGTGGATCCCTCGGACGGCTCGGCGCCTGGCGCGTTCGTGTCGCCCGGCCTGGCCTCGCCGGGCCTGGGTTCGCCTGCCGGGCTGGCGTTCTCGCCCTCAGGGATCGTAACTTTGGCGATTTCACCCCTGCCCGCCGCGGGGTATTCACCGGGCGGCAGCGGTGCGCTTGTTTCACCCGACGCCCGCTTTCCTTTGCCGCCGATCAACAGCATCAACACCAGGACGGTGGATGCGCCGACGGCCCTGGCGAGCGCCGCGCCGGCGGCTTTTACCTCAGCGTTGCTTGTCGCCCCGGCCCCCTTAAGGAACTTCCCGACGTCGGTTCCGATATCCACGGCCATCTGGTAGTTGAGCCCCGCCTCAACCGCGATCTTGATCAACTCGATGACGGCGACCCCGTCAACGAGAACATTGGCACCCGGAACGAATTGCAGGAGAGTAAAAGCAATCGACAACCCAACCATCATCTCCAGGGAGCCGACGAGATTGTTGTAGATCTCCTCGCCGATGGTGTCCTTGGAGCACAAGAGGGCCTTGCCCAGTTTGTCGCTCGCGCTCGCCGATTTCACGTCGAATCCGGCCAGGCAGTCGTCGGCTGAGCCCGCGTTTGCTGCTCCCGCATCGGCCGCAGCCGGCTGCTGCGGACTGGATTCGCTGTGCCCCTTCGCGTAACCCTCGTTATAGTCCGTCAGGGCATCGCCCTGCCGTGGGCCCGGCGCTGCCTCGCCACCGTTGACGCCGTCCTGATAGCCCTGTTTGTAGTCGTCGGACTGCGTTCCCGGTGGCGTCGAGGCTGTTCGCTGCGTGAATTCGTGATGTCCCCGGGCGTAGCCGTCGTCGTACTCGGTGAGCGCGTCCGCGTCGCGTGGCCCGGGCGCCGAGTCCGCACCGCTCAGGCCGTCTTGATACCCCTGTGTGTAGTCCGCCGACGGCTGCGAGCCCCCGGGCGCGGGTGCTTGGGGTGCCGCGTGGGCTGGGGCTGGTGGTGGCGGGGCGGCGTTCTGCGCTGCCGGCGCCTGGGGTGAGGGGGCGGCCGCCGCTTGCGACGCGGTTTGCTGGGTGAATTCGTAATGGCCTTTGGTGTAGCCCTCGTTGTAGTCGGTGAAAGCGTCCTCGCTGCGTGGTCCCGGGGCCGGGTCTCGGCCATTCACGCCGTCCTCATACCCCTGTTTGAAATCCTCGGAGTTAGCGTCGAGCTGGATCGAACCATTGGCCGCCTTGAGCTGTGTGCCTCCATCGCCGGCCGTGCCGAGCACGTCAACGGCCCCGCCCCGTGCCGCGGTCTCGCCGGCGACGTCGGCTTCGTGCTCGAGGTCGCCGTCGGTGGCCACGGACGCCCCACCTCCTGCTGCCGGCGACGTCACGCGGCCGGCGGCCTGCTGCACGACGTGGGTGAGCTCGTGTCCGATCAGTTTGCGACCCTCGGCTGTCGTGGGCGCGTAGCGGCCTTTCGCAAAGACGATGTGCTCGCCTTGGGTGTATGCGTGCGCGTGGACTTGGCGAGCCGATTCGGCCGCCGTGGGATCGGCGTGCACCCGCACGGTACTGAAGTCGACGCCAAAGCGTGGCTCCATGAGCCTTCGGGTGCCAGCGTCGAGCCGCTCGCCGGGTGATTGCAAGACACTGTGGACCAGCGGCGGTGCCGTGCTGTGTTCTAGGCCGCCGTCACTAGCCTTCGGCTGCAGCCACCGCGGGTGTTGTTCCGACTGTCCTGATTGGCATTCCGCGCAGGTGCCTGCGCAATCACATTTCCGCTGCAGTGCTGGGTGGCGGCAGGGCTGCTTGGGGGCGGGCGCGCCGGCGCGGAGCTGCTGCGGGTGCGCTGCGTCAGCGGCGCGGTGGTCTGCCGCAGGGTCGCCGTGGCTCGCCGGCGCCGGATAGATGGTTGCCTGACCGGGTCTGGGTTCGACGACGGGACGCCGCGCGAAGTCCAGTGATGGGTTTATGGCGTGGTGTTGATGCCGACTCGGTTCTGGGTGCCGGACTCCCGATAGGGGCGTCCACCCATGGTCACTGGTCTCGGGTCGGCTCAGCGCTGACTGGTTGTCCATGGCTTCGCGGCGGACACGGGTATGTGTTGTGCCGCCGCGGGATCCCGTCGCCCGCCCGTTGGACTGCGGTACGGAGCTACGCGTCGAGGACGTGGCCGCCGTTGTCTGCGTCGCGATCTGGGGAGTCAGCATCGCTCACCTTCCTTGCCCGCTTGACCCTGGTTACGCGCCCGGCGTTGCGCTCCGGGCGCGCTGGTGATCGTGTGCGGTTCAGCCTGACCCATTCTGACTGGTCGATAAGGGCACGGTCGATGCCGGTTTTCTCCTGATACGCACATCGATACATTGCGTTGACGACACCACGATCCCGCGTCGGACACGATTGGTCGTCGATCTACGAACGGAGCGCGCGATGGCGGATTCCCACGTCGCTGTAATTGGCTCGTCGCCGGTCAGTTTTCATGACAGCAACGGGGCACAACATGTCATCCCTTTGTCGGCATTGCAGTTCAGTGGATCGGCCGTGCAAGTGACGAACGCATGGAAGAAGGTGGCGGTCCTCGCTGCGAACGAGGCGACCATCGAGGCGGTCGCTCAGGCCCGCGCCGCCATCGGCGAACTCCTCCCGGCTCCAACGCCGGCACCGTCCGCCGCCTCCGCAGGTGAGGGTGGCCAGTCTGGCGGCGGCAACGCCGGCGGAGCTGCCGAGCCCGGTGGCGGCGGCCAAGCGGGCGGTGGCCAAGCATGACCGTAGTTGTGCGGGCAGCTGTCGCGGTGTTTGGACGCCCGGCCATGCACAGGAGCCGACGCACAGCTTGCGTCGCCGCCACCGACCTGCAGTACGTCTGAGGGAGGAAACCCCACATGCCGGTCACGCCAACATATCCCGGCCTCTACATCGAAGAGGTCCTTAGCAACGCGCACACGATCACGGCAGCACCCACCTCGGTGACGGTGTTCGTCGGCTACACACACCCATATAAGACAAAGCCTCGGAATTACGGCGCGGCTATTGAGGTCTTCAGCTTCAGTGACTATGAGCGAGAATTCGGCGGTTTGTTTGATGTGGACTGGCTGGCCGACGACGTCGGCCGAGCGGTCTTCCAGTTCTTCGCCAATGGCGGCGCGGATGCCTGGATCATCGCGCTGCAGCCCGAATTTCACGACTTGAGCAACAACACACCAACCGCTATCACCAATCCGACCCTGCTGGTGGGCGATGCGAACCACGGCATCACTTTCACCGGGCTCGAGCCTGTCGACGCCAACCAAACCCTGCAGGTCTCGATACACGCTCGTCAGAGCAGCGGCAGCAACACCAATGACCTGGCCGATATGACGATCACTTACGGCGGCCGCGCCGAGTCATACCGAGGCGTGACGCTCGATTCGTCAGATACCACCAACTTCATCGAGAAGCGGATCGGCACGACCGCCAATCCGGTGTCCTCCCTGGTGACTGTAGCGCCCACCGCCGCCTACCCGACGGCCTGGGCGGAGCAGTCGGCGACTGCGCTCGATGGTCACCTGCCGACCAACCCGTTCACCACCTTCTTCCCGGGGGACTTCACGGCGGCATTCGATGCCGACCGGGCGCTGGACAAGATTCCGATCTTTAATCTCCTTCTCACACCGGGGATCTCAGATGTCGGAGTGGTCGGCGAGGCGCTGGCGTTCGCAGAGCGCAAACGCGCCTTTGTGGTGGTGGACCCGCCCGCCGATGCTGCCGCGGACCCGACCAGCAACCCGCTGCCGTTGATCGCCGACGTGATGACCAATTTGGTGCCCAAGAGCCAAAACGGCGCGCTGTACTTCCCGTACCTGGTGTCGAGCGATCCCGCGACCGGCGCTCCGTTGTCCCTGCCGCCGTCGGGCTTTGTCGCGGGCGTGATCGCGCGCGAGGACACCAACCGGGGCGTCTGGAAAGCGCCGGCGGGCTACGAGGCGCTGGTGTCGAACACAACGGGTGTGGTGGCGTCTGGGCGGATGACTGATGCGCGCCAGGGCACCCTCAACCCAATCGGGGTCAATTGCCTGCGCACGCTTCCCGGTATCGGCACCGTCGTCTTCGGTGCGCGCACCCTGGTGGCCGCCAATCCCGCCTTTCAGCAGTACAAGTACGTGCCGGTACGGCGAATGGCGCTGTTCCTCGAACAGTCATTGCTTCAGTCGCTGGGATGGGTGATCTTCGAGCCCAACGACGTTCCGCTGTGGGTGTCGATCAAGACCACGATCGACAACTTCATGCTGGGACTGTTCAACCAGGGCGCGTTCCAGGGTTCCACGCCCAGCCAGGCGTTCCAGGTGGTCTGCGATGCGACCACTACCACGCCCGACGATCAGGCCAACGGGATCGTCAACATCGTCGTCGCGTTCGCCCCACTCAAGCCGGCCGAGTTTGTGATCATCAAGATCGCCCAGCTCGCCGGCCAGACCCAGTCGTAGGAGGCCACGATGACTGCGCCGCTAAAACCGTTCTCCGTCAACATCTCACGCTTTGACCCCTATAAGAGCTACCGGTTCCTGGTCTACTTCGAGGGATCAACTTCACCGGTTGCCGGGCTGAGCAAGGTGACCGCGGTCAAGCGCTCCGCCGATGTCGTCGAGTACAAGGAGGGTGGGTACGCGATCATCCGCAAGGGCATCGGTCGGACCAAGTATGAGCCCATCACCATGGAACGTGGTGTTACCCACGACAACGCGTTCGAGTTGTGGGCCAACGCCGCACAGGTACTCGACAAAGGCGCGCCGTCGTCGTCGCTGGCCCATTTGCGCAAGGAAATCCGCATCGAACTGCTCAACGAGCAGGGCCAGCCGGTGCACCGCTACCTCGTACACCGCGCGTGGGTGTCGGAATACCAGGCGCTACCTGACCTCGACGCCGGCTCCAGCGCCGTGGCGATCGAGCACATCAAAGTCGAGAACGAAGGCTGGGAGCACGACCTGTCGCTCACGGAGCCAAAAGAGTTCTAAACAACCATGATCACTTTGCCGATCAGCCGCCTATGCACACGATGGCGGCCGTCGAACGGGCACGACGACATCGCGCTCGCCGACAGCCCGCCCGGCCTCGCCGGCACGGTCAAATGGCTGTCGGTGTGCGTCGATGTCGATGTGGCGCGGTTGCCGGTCGGGGACTTGGACTGGCTGATCGTGGGCCACAGGCGCGAACTGCGTGGCGACAGTTTGGTCGCCGAGGGTAGCTGCGATCGGTGCGCGGCAATCATCGACCTGCAACTCAGCATCGCCGACTATGCCGCCTATCACCGTCCGCGGCCGTCGCGCAGTGCCGTGCCTGGCAGCGACGGCTGGCTGACATTGCGGCACATGCCCGACGTGTCGTTTCGGATCCCCGCCGTGGCCGACGTCGTCTCGAGCCTCGAGTCGGACGTGCCGCGAGCAGCACTGCTGCGGTCATGCACCCGAGGCCCGGTGACGGCGCGCGCCGCGCGGGCGGTCGAAACCGCCCTTGCCCGGCTGGCCCCCACCCTGCGCGCCGATGTGTCCGGCACATGTCCGGAGTGCTCGGCGAGCGTGGTATTCGACCTCGACGCACGCGAATTGTGTATGGCAGAGCTGCGGTTCGTCGCCGCCTCGGTGTACGACGACGTCAACCTCATCGCGTCGATGTACCACTGGAGCGACACCGCCATCCTTGACCTGCCTTCGGCGCGCAGACGGTGCTACGCCGACATGATTGCCGGGCGCCACCACTCGCAGCTGGGGGTCGCGGTTGCCTAAACCTCGGAGCTACTTCAGCAGACTGCTCGATGACGCCGATCGCGCCGCCGGCGCCATGGCGCGGGCGCCGCGGCAGCTCGATTGGGGTCCGACCCGCCCCGCCTCGGTTGTCGATGACGGGCTTACCCATCGCACTGCGGGGCAGCCCGTGGCCGCGCCCCCGCCACCCGATGAGAGCCGCCAGTCAGCCCCCGAGATCAGCGGACAAACCGCCGCGCGGACCGAAACGGAACCCGCTGCACCACCAGTATCACCGTCACCGGAATCTTCTCCGCCACAGCATGTCCCGGTACAACCAACGATCCCCCGACCATCCGAACCCCGAGTGCAGCAGCCCGCGTTTTCCGCGGTGGCTTGCACATCCGAAGTCGACGTGGCGCCACCGCGGGCGAATGGCGAGAGCTCGGGGCCGCGATCGAGCGAGAAGAGCGCCTCGACACCCCCGCCGGTGCCGCCCGCGGGGCCGGTGCGACTGCCCGCCGTGGCCGCCGCTGCGTTCCAACGGCTGACCGAGTTGTCGACACCACCGGCTGCCGCATCGGCGAAACCTTCTGCTTTCCAAGAACTTCCGACCGCAGCAGTTCTGCCTGTCCAACCACCCATGACCACCACGCACGCCCCCGGCCCGGCTGGCGCTCCCCCGCCGACACCCACCGTTGAACGCAAGCCCCCACCATCGAGAGGCACGCAGGTACACATCGGCAGCATCGAGGTCATCACCACCGCCCCGGCACCCCCGCCGGGGCCGCCACCCGCCGTTGCCAGGTCGGCACCTGCGCCGACCCCACCGGCCAGCCAACGGCTCAGCCGCCCGCACAGTTCATATGGCTTCGGACAGGTGTGAGCGGCCATGCAGGACTTGACGATCGTCACCGACGCGCTGCTCAAGATCATCAACGACGCACTGGCCGCCAGCCCGCTGTACGGCCAGGCCGGTCCGCCGTTTTCGCTGAACGTCACCGGCCAACATCCCGAGACACCCAACGGCGGCGGACACGACTGCGAACTCAACCTTTATCTCTTCCATATCGGCTCCGATAAGTACCTGGCCAACCAGTTCTGGACACAAGCCTCTCAGCGCGGCGGCAAGCAGCCCGTCGCGTTCGAACCGCTGTCGCTGGATTTGTGGTACATGCTCTCGGCGCAGTCGAAGCTCAGCTATACCCAAGAACAACTGGTGCTCAGCATCGCGATGGAGGCACTGCACCAAAACGCGACATTCACCCTGAACACACCCACACCCGGTCGGAACCCGGTGACGCCCAGCCAAGCAGCGTTGGTGCTGGAAGCAACAACATTCGACGAAATGAGCCGACTTTGGCAGGCCCTGGCGATCCCGCTGCGCACCACCGCCCAATACCGGGTCAGCGTCGCGTTCCTGACTCCCGCCGACGCTCCACCCGCCGACGAGCCCGGGGTCACCGACATCGGTCTGGCGGCGACACCATCGGCCCCGAGCAGCGACGCGTCGCTGCCGCATCTGTTCGCCACCCGCCGCGCGGTGACCTACACCGCGCCGTCGTCGACGGTGACCTTTCAGCAATGCCCAGCCGCCGCTGCGCCGGCGCCGAACGGTGTTGGCGGCCAGGTGGTGTCGCTGGACGGGTTCGGTGTCCAAGACAGCGACCACGTGCTGCTGGTGTCATTCGACACCGCCGGCAACCCGACCGAGACCGACGTCACCTCGACGTGGAAGCAACCGATCACCCCGCCATACCCGGCACCACCGGCCAACGGGGTGCCGTTCTTGCTGCGCGCACCCGAGGGCGCCGCGGTGGGGCCGGGACGCTACGAACTGCTCATCACCCGTCCGTCGGTGCCGGGATTCCGGTCGAATTCGGTGCCACTGTATGTTGCTCCGTGGATCAACCCGGCCGGGGGGCCGCTGCTCAACCACGACGGCAACCAGATCTACACCATGGATGTGCGCAACGTGCCCGAGGCCGGTGCGGCACTGCGGGTGGGCAGCGAGCAGCTCACCCGCATCGGCGACGGCGCGGCACCCGGGCCCGGGCACTGGCAATGCAGCGGCGGGTCGCAGATCACCTTCACCGCGCCGGCCGGCACCCCGCCGGGACAGCACCAGATCGGACTGCGCGCCGGCGACGTGGAGGCCGATCCGGCACTGTGGGCGGTGGTGTAGATGGGCTGGCTCCCCGCAATGCACCGCCTGGTAGGCGCTCACGTGATCGCCCTGCGGGAACGCTGGGAGGCGCGACCCAGCCCCGGCAGCGTTCACGACATCATCGATGAGATCGTCGCGGCCGACGATCCGGGGTGGGCCCCAGCGGTGCGCGAGGCCGCCGAGGACGCCGACGCCGCGATCGCCGCCGATCACCGCTGGGTGCGACTGACCGAAGCGCTTGGCCTGCCCGCACCCGAGGTGCAGTGGCTGGCCTTGCTGGCGGCCTGCGAGCTCAACCCCCGCCTCACCCGGGTGATGGGCTACATCGATGACACCGCCTCCCCGATCCCCCCCTCCCCCGCCCTGGCCGCACACCTGTGGAACTGGCCGCTGGGATACCAGCCCGGACCGGCATCGCAGATGGTGCGCTGGGAGCTCGCCGGGCCCGCCGAGGGATGGCAGTCAACCACCCCATGGGGTATCGACTCCGATGTCGCGGCCTTCCTCGCCGGGCGCGACGACTGGCGCGACGTGCGCGCCGACGCATCGGTGCTGGACATATCCGGGCTTGAGTGCCTACACCCCGCGCTTCTTGCCGAAATGCACTCCGCGGCAAAGACTCTCGATTCAACCGCCTGCCAGGTCGAACTGGTCGGGCCGAGCGGATCGGGACGACGCACCCTGCTGACCCAGCTGGCCGATGCGCTCGGGCGCCGGGTCGCGCTGATTGACCCCGACTCCGGGATGCGCGGTCTGCGCACGGCGCGCCTGCTGGACGCCGTGCCGCTGTGGGTCATCGACGGCGACCATCCCGCACCCGCCAACCCTGGCGGCGGGCTGGTCTTGGCCGCCCGCACCGCCGCACCCGCCGCCCCCAGCGACGGCGCGGTGCGACTCACCTGGGCGATGCCGCCGATCCGGGTCGACCAGCGCGAGCGGTTGTGGACGGCGGCCACCCCCCGCCCGGCGCCGGCACTGCTGACCGACTGGGATCTCACCCCGGCCGATGTGCACAGCGGCGCGGCGGCCGCAGCGGCAGGTCCCGTGATCGCAGCACGAGTGATCCGCAACCGGGTCCGCCGCGGAACTTCCCCATCGATGTCGCCGCTTGCCTTGCCCTACGACTGGGACGATTTGGTCGTGCCCCCGCACGTCGAGGCCGCGCTGCGCCGACTGTGTGATCAGGTGCTGTTTCGCCGAGATGTCTTGGACCGCTGGGAATTCCGCAGGCTGGTGCCCATGACCGCCGGGGTGACGGCGCTGTTCGCCGGCCCCAGCGGCACCGGCAAGACGATGGCGGCTCAGGTGCTGGCGCGCACACTGGACCTGGACTTGTTCCGCGTCGATCTGGCCACGGTGGTCAGCAAGTACATCGGCGAGACCGAAAAGCAGCTCGCGGCGGTGTTCGAGGAAGCCGAACGCAGCCACGTGCTGGTGTTCTTCGACGAAGCCGACGCCCTGTTCGGCCAGCGCACCAAGGTGCGCGACGCGCACGACCGGTTCGCCAACATCGAAATCGACTTCCTGCTGCAGCGTTTGGACACTTTCCGCGGGGTGGGCATCCTGGCCACCAACCGCAAAAGCGATCTGGACGCGGGGTTTTTGCGGCGGCTGCGCACCATCGTCGACTTCGTCGCCCCCACACTCGCGGAGCGGCTGCGGCTGTGGCAGCTGGCGTTGCCGGCGCACACGTCCACGGGTGAGCCGATCACCGCCGACCTCGATCATGAGTGGCTGGCGTCGTCGCTGGACCTCACCGGCGCCGAGATCAAGGCGATCGCCTTGGCCGCCGCGTTCGATGCACGCCGATCCGATGAGCTGATCACCGTGTCGTTCGTGCTGGAAGCGGCGCGGCGGGAAATGGCCAAACGCGGAGCGGTGCTGCGCGTCGAAGACCCCATGGCGGTGGGCCAATGACCACACCTGCAGCCTTGCCGACGACCTCACCCAGGACCGGTGCCGCGGCGCAGAAAGTGTCGATCGGGCGGTTGAGCCTGCATCTCGGGGCCCTCTCAGAAGCCGATGCCCGGCGCCTGGCCCAGCTCGTCGGCCTGGCACTGGGGCGGGTGCCGCTGCGGGCCGCCGATCACGTCACGGTGACGATCCCCGAGCAGACCGGAAAACCGGTCCAGCAGATCGCCGACGTCGTGGCGCATGCCATCGAAGAGGCCCTGCGCGTGGAGGGTGCCCAATGACGTATCTGCGTGGGGCGCTCGTGGAATTCATGCCCACCCCCCTCATCCCCATCCCCAACGTCATCGTGTTTCAGTACAACCCCGAGACGATGACGCACACCTGGACTCAGCCCGACGCGCCCGCGGCCGGCCCGAACCAGACCACGTCAAATCCGTTGGCCGTCAACGGCAACCCGGGGGAATCCTTTTCGTTCACCATGTCGCTGGATGCCGCCGATTCGATCGCCGACGGCTCCGTCAGCGCGGGGCTGGCCGAGATCAGCGGCGTGTACTCACGCATCGCGGCGCTGGAGATGCTGCTGTATCCCGCCGATGCCACCACCGACGGCCTGCTCGGCACGGTCACCGCAGCGATCGGCGGGGCCCTGGGCATCGGTGGTGGCGGCCCACCTCCCCGGTCTATTCCGGCCCACGTCCTCAATATCGTGCTGTTCGTTTGGGGGCCCGGCCGGATCGTGCCGGTGCGGGTGACCGCGCTGACGATCCACGAAAAGCTCTACGACGAACTGCTCAACCCCACCAAAGCCGAGGTGCAGATCACCCTGAAGGTGCTGACCAGCGACGACCTCAAACACGACACCGAGACGCTGGCCGGGGTGGCCAGGACCGCCGCTGACTACACCAACGGTCTGCGTCAGGCACTGGCGGTGGCCAACCTGGTTAACGCCGTCGAGTCCATCGTCGGAATGCTGCCGGTCTAAGGCACCCCGATGTTCACCTCAAACAGCCGCTACGCCAACACAGGCACCTACCAGGTGACGCTGGCCGACGGCTCGATCGTGACCGTCACCCGTATTCCGGCACCCTCGACGCCCAAACCGATCGGTTTCTACCGGCGCGGTGAGGAAGAACACCTCGACGTGATCGCCTACCGATTCGTCAAGGACGCGACCCAGGCGTGGCTGCTGTGCAACGCCAATGACGCCATGGTTCCCGACGCGCTGGGGTCCCACAGTCTCATCGGCATCCCGCCGCCAGGCGCCGGGCGGTGAGCGGCGGTGACCGCCTACCAACTACTGTTCAACGGCACCCCGGCCGATCAACCGTTCTACGACCTGGTCGGCCGACTGGAAATCGAAGAGAACGCCGACCTGCCCGGCGCGATCTCGCTGCAGCTGCCGGTGGCCGCCGACAACGGCGAACCCACCTGGGTGGGTGATGGCCGCATCGGGCCTTACGCGAACATCGCCGTGGTCGTCACCCCCGACGGCGGCGACCAGCAGTGCATCTTCGACGGCTACGTGCTGACCCAGAAAGTGCATATGCCCACCGCACTGACCGGCGCGACGCTCGATGTATGGGGTCAGGACGCCACCGTGATGATGGGACTGACCGAGACGGTCAAGGAATGGTCTGGGCTGTCCGATGTCGATGTGGCCAACCAGATCTTCCAGAACTACGGTTGCGTTCCCGCCAACGACAACAGCACCGAAGCCGCCCCGTCGCACACCGACGACGAGCACACCCTGATGCAGCGCGGCTCCGACGCCGACTTCCTGCGCCGGCTGGCGCGGCGCAGCGGACGGTGGTTCCGCGTCGCCTGCACCGACACCCCAGGACAGCGCACCGGCTACTTCGCCGCGCCCGATCTCAGCGCCGACCCGGCGCTCACCATCGACGTCAATGACCCGGCCAAGGCCAGCGTTCCGTCGTTGGACTTCTCCTGGGACGCCTCTCGCCCCTCGGCGGTGGCCGCCCGCCAGGCCAGCCTGACCGATGCCGACCAGGACGGCGTCAGCGCCGACACCGCCGATTCGGGACTCAATCCCCTCGACGCCCAAGGCCTGCAGGCCTTCACCGGCCAAACCAAGACCGTCATCCTCACCGCGGCTGCCGACACCGCCGAGTTGCCCGCGCGCGCCCGCGGGCTGCTGCGCGAGTCCGACTGGTTCGTCAAATGTGAGGGCACCGCCGACGCGGCGGTGCTCAAGCAGGTACTGCGGGTGGGCGCGGTGGTGGACGTCGCGGGCTGCGGGTCGCTGCTGTCGGGCTCTTACTTGGTGTGGAGCGTGCGCCACACCATCAGCGCCCAGGCGCACTCGATGGCCTTCGTGCTGGTCCGCAACGCGATGGGGGCGGCGCCGTGAACGAGGATCTGCTGTTCGAGCTCGCCGATCGGCTGCAGAACCGGTTCTTCGGCAAGTACCGCGGCATCGTCACCGACGTGGACGCGCCCACGTTGCGCATCAAAGCCGCGGTGCCGGCGGTGCTGGGCACCACACCGACCGGATGGTGCCTGCCCTGTGTCCCCTACGCCGGTCCGGCCGTCGGGTTCTTCTTCGTTCCGTCGCCGGGTGCGGCGGTATGGATCGAGTTCGAGGGCGGCGACGTGTCACTTCCCATCTGGACGGGATGTTATTGGCGCGCGGGCGAACTGCCGGCCGAGGCCGCGCCCACGACCCGCGGCATCGTCACCGGCGCTCCACACCAGCTGCTCTTCGACGACGATGCCGACGCGGTCACCCTCAGCGACTCCAACGGCGGTGCCGTCGCATTCGACGGCAGCGGGGTGACCACCACCCGCGGCCAGATGTCGGTCGCGGTGGCCGACGGCGCGGTCTCAATCAACGACGACGCGTTCACGGTGACCTGATGGGCGAGTACCTCACCGCGAACAGCACGCTAATGTGCCCGCACGGCGGCACGATCAGCCCGGTCCCGGCGAACTCGACGATCTCGTTAGGCGGCGCGCCGATCGTGGTGGCCAGCGACACCTTCCCAATCTCCGCATGTGCGTTCACCATTCCCGGTGTCGGACCGCATCCCTGCACCCAGGTCCAGTGGGTCCTTTTCGTGCTGCGCGGCGCCGCCGACGGGGATGCACCGCTGAGCACCGACAGCGTCGGGCTGTGCGTGGCCGCCGACGGGGCCGTGCAGGGCCCGGTGCTCATTGAGGACACGCAGCCGAAGGTGAGCGGGCTGTGATCCGCCACGATTACGCCTATCCGCTGCGCATTGACGCCGCCTCGCGCCAAGTCGCGCGCGCCGGCTACCCGTCACACGTCGACCAGCTCATCCGCCAGCTGCTGTTGACCAGCCCGGGTGAGCGGGTGTGTCTGCCCGAATTCGGTTGTGGGCTCCGCAAACTCGTCTTCGCACCACAGAGCGACGCGCTGACGGCCACGGTGCGCCTGCAGGTGCAACAGGCCATCACCAGGTGGCTGGGCGACCAGGTTTCACTCGGTGAGGTCACCGTCGTCTGCGGGGCCACGGACCCGGCCAGTGGCCTCGATGAGGGGGCGCTCCGGGTCACCGTCAACTACACGCTCATCGAGACGCAGACACCGTCGGCCGCCGAAGTCACGGTGAGCCTGACATGAGCGACCGCCTCGGGACGCTGATCGCCTCCTCGACACTCAACGGTATCGACTTCGTGGAGGTCACCTCGGCCGACCAGACCTCGCTGCGGGTGCACTTCCTCAATACCGTGCCGGTGCAAGGCACCCTGGCCGCCAACGACCCGGTGACGATCAACGGCGGCGAGTCGGTGGTGTCGGTGCCCGTAGCCCCGATCGCCGGCGCGGACTGGGCCGTCGACGACGACGGGCGCCCCACCTTGGACCTGCACACCCCGTTCCCCGGTGACTTCTCCCGCTACCTCCTGCACATCGACAGCACCGTGCTGGACTCCTTCTACGCGTCGGTGCGGTTCTCGTTCAAAGCCGGCTGCCCCACCGACTTGGACTGCGCTCCCGTCGAGCCGTGCGGACGGGCCCCCGGCAGTGGGCCGGCAATTGACTATCTGGCCAAGGACTTCACCAGCTTCCGCGCGGCCCTGCTGGACTACTCGGCGAGCGCCTATCCCGAATGGGTCGAACGCGACGAACCCGATCTTGGCATCATGCTGGTCGAGTTGCTTTCGGCCGCGGGCGATGACCTGAGTTATCTGCAGGACCGCATCGCCAACGAGGCCACGTTGGCCACCGCCACCCAGCGCAGCTCGGTGATCCGCCACGCGCGCCTGGTCGACTACGAGCCCCGCCCGGCCACCTCCGCGCGGGTGCTCATGCAGATTGACGTGAGCGCGGCAAACATCCCGGCATTGATCACCGTTCAGGCGCCACTGCCCGACGACGGCGCGCTGTCCTTCGAGCTGGGCGACGGACTCCTCGACCCCGACACCGGCGCACTGGCCGGCGGCACCTTGCCGGTCGACCCGCGCTGGAATCGCGGCATCCGCCCCTACATCTGGGACGACTCGCACACCTGTCTGCCCGTCGGCGCGACCGAAATGTGGGTGCACGGCCACGGCTACGACTTCCCGACGGGTGACCCGCAACTGGGCACCACGGGCATCGCGCTGCTCATCGACACCGCGGCGGCCAACCCGGCCGACCCACCCACCCGCGAAGTCGTGCATCTGACCAATGCGATCGAAGAAACCGACAAGCTGCTCGGCGACACACCGATCACCCATCTGGGCTGGGCCGCCACCGAGTCACTGACCGCCGAACACGACCTAACCAATACCGTTTTGGCCGGAAACCTCATCAATGCTGTTGAGGGACGCCGCTACAGCGAAGACTTCGTCATCGACCCCGACCCGTCGAGCGCCGACGCGGCCAAAGCGGCCGTGGCCCGCAGCGGCCCCGACGCCGGCTGCGGCGACCCGCTGCCCTATCACCTGCACACCCTCACCCAGGGCCGGCTGTCCTGGCTGCAACGCGACGACACTTCCATCACGCCGGAGGTGTGCGTCACCCAGGAGCCCACCGAAACCGGAGGCATTGCCCAGGTTTGGCGCTGGCGTGGCTCGCTGCTGGACGCCGACCAGTTCGAGAACGCCTACACCGTGGAACCGCTGGCCTACAGCGACATCCGCGCCGATCGCAGTCACGGACTGCCCTGGTTCGAATATGACGGCGACGCAGCGGATTCGGTGCGCTTCGGCACCGGCCCGTTCGGTAATCGCCCGCCCGCCGGGGCGCGTTTCGCGGTCACCTACCGGGTGACCGCCGGGCAGGCGGGCAACGTCGCCGCCGACTCGATCACCGCGGTGCCGCCCTCGTCCGCGGGTGTTCTGACTGCGGTGACCAACCCGTTTCCCGCCGCGGGCGGCGCCGACGAGGAGCCGATCGCCCAGGTGCGAGCCAACGCACCGCACGCTTTCCGCGTTCATCCGCTGCGCGCGGTGCGTCCCGAGGATTACAACCGGGTCGCCGACGAGCTTTCCTGGGTGCTCGATGCGGGCACCGTGATGCGCTGGACGGGCAGTTGGACAACGGTGTTCACCACCGCTCAGCCGCGCGACGCCGAACAGGCCGGCCTCAGCCAATTCGTTGCGCTGGACCAGTTGCTGGGCCGGCGGCGCCTGGCCGGCTATGAGGTCTACACCCCAGACCCGCGCTACGTGGCCCTCGATGTCGTCGTGTTCGTCTGCGCGCAACCGTGGGCATTTCGCGCCGAGGTCGAGTCGGCGGTGCTCGAGCAGCTCGGTACCGGCCCGCGCTGTGACGGCCGACCCGGGTTCTGGGCGTCGGGGCAATTCCAGTTCGGCACCCCACTGTTGCGCAGCGAGCTGGAAGCAGCCGCCCAGCATGGACACGGCGTCGACGGGGTGTTGGCGGTCGACTACCGTCGCCGCGGACACACTGTCCGCTACCTGCCGATGCCGCAGGTGGTTAGCGTCGGCGCTGATGAAATCCTGCGCTGCGACCAGGATCTCAGCCACCCCGACCGAGGGTCGCTGCGTGTCGTTGTGGAGGGCGGCAAATGACCTGCTCGTGCGGCTGCCCGACGGCCTGCGGAGAACTGCCGACAAGGTTTCCGATCACAAACCCCAGCGGACTGACCCAACTGGCCTACCGGGTCGGCACGTTCGCCACGTTCCGGCGCGCGCTGCTGCAGTCCCTGGACGGCGAAACAGATTTGGCCGCTTGGAGACCCACCGCCCGCAGCGATCTGGGACTTCAGCTGATCGACTGGTGGGCCTACATCGCCGACGTCCTGACCTTCTACAACGAACGCATCGCCAACGAGGACTATCTGGGCACCGCCCAACTCGACTCCAGCGTCGCGCATCTGGTCAGCCTGCTGGGCTACCGGCCCCGTCCGGGCATCGGCGCCGTCGGCACGCTCGCGGTGATCGCCTCGACGCCCGGTCCGTTGATCATCCCCAGCGGCCTGGCGGTGGCCTCCAAGGCCACCCCCGCGGTCGAATCGCAAACCTTCGAAACCACCCAGGCGACCACGTTCACCCAACCGACCAGTGTTCCCAGACCGGCTCCCGATGATCTGTCCACGCCCGCACCGCTGAATGGCCCACCGACCACCGAGCCCGGCGCCGCGCAGGTCGCACCGCACCAACAGCTGATCGCGCGCGGCGGGGTCTTGGTGAAGGGCATTCCGACGTCGATCTCGGTGGGTGATCGGCTGCTCTTGATCCCCAAGGACTGGACGAGTTCGCACACCCCCCCATTGGCGGCGGTGGTTCAGGTCAGCGGATTGGTATCCGAACCAGATCCCCACGGCCGCAAGAACACCCGTGTCCTGCTGGACGGCGCTGGAAAGCTGCCCGGCGGTGCGGACGCCTCCACCTACCGGCTTGCCTACGCCACCCGGGCCGCGCATTTGTCGACACTGCCGCCGACGGCCACCGTGATCACGTCGGTCACCGACCCTGCCACCAACGCGCCCGCCAATACGATCGTGCTCGACGGTCCGGCGCGCTATCTCAAGACCGGCGACCCACTGCTGGTCCAGACCCCCGGCGCGGGCACCGGCCCCAGCCCGGGCGCCGGCTTTGATCTTGTGCAGCTGAGCGGCTACGCCGAGGTGCTGTGGTACGCCAATGCTCCCGACTCGACCCATCCGGGCACCTTCCCGGCCAACGCAAACCCACCCGGTGTCCCGATCGTCCTCAGCCGATTGACCGTCGACGCGGTCGCGGGCAACGACTTGACCCACTTCGGCGTCACCAACGACAACACCACCACCGTCACCGTGTACGGCGGCTGGCACGACGTCGGCACCCTGCTCAACACACCCGTGCAGACCCTGAGCGCGCTGCCCGGCACGCTGACGCTGGCCGCCAAGCCCGCCGCAGCTGCCGGCGCCCCCACAGCAGCGCTGCTCGAAGACGCCAACGGCGCCGGCGTAGCGGTCAGAGCCGTCGCGGCCAGCAATTCGACCGACGTGGCGATCAGCGGGACCGACACGACATTGGTGGCGCCGCTGCGCATGCTGTGGGACTTGATCACCGTCACCCGTGGAGCCACCGTCCGCAACGAGCTGCTGGGCAGCGGCGACGCCAGCCAACCCGGGCAGGACTTCACCCTGTCGAAAAAACCGGTGACCTTCTTGGCCGATTATCCGGGACGGTCCGCCGACGGCTACTCCTGTGCGCTGACCGTGTCCGTGGACGACAGGTACTGGACCGAGGTGCCCACCCTCTACGGCCACGGGCCCCAGGAAACCGTCTTCGAAACCTACAACGACGACAGCGGCAGCACACACGTGCGCACCGGCGACGGCCAGGCCGGGCGGCGCCTGCCGAGCGGCGCGCGCATCGTGGCGACCTATCGGACCGGATCCGGTGCCGCCGTCCCTCCGGCCGGCAGCCTGACGCAGGTACTCACCGCGGTGCCCAACCTGCGCGCGGTGCGCAACCCGGTGGCGCCCGGCGGCGGCTGTGACCCGGACCCGGCCGACCGCATCCGCGCCCTGGCACCACAGACCGTGCTGACGTTCGGGCGCGCCATCTCCGGCGATGACTACGCCGCGGTCGCGGCCGCCGCGCCCGGTGTCACCCGGGCCGCCGCGGCCTGGGAGTGGGATCCGACCGAGCAACGCCCCGCCGTGCGGGTCTACGTCGGCGACGACGCGACCGCGGTCGAAAGCGCCGCCATCGCGCTGCGGGCGCAGGCCGACCCCAACCGTCGGCTGGTGGTGCTGCCCGCCGTCCAGTGCGACACCGTGCTGACCGTGATCCCCCGGATCGACCCGTCGTATGTGCCCGACGCGGTGCGCGAGGCGATCCGCGCCGCGGTCACCGACAGCCTCTTCGCGCCCGGGGTACTTGCCCTCGGGCAGGCGCTGTACCGCAGCCGCATTGAGGAGGTCGTGACCGCGGTACCGGGCGTACTCGGCATCGACGATCTGGTGATGAGCTGGTCCACCGCCGCGGGGAACCAGACCTCGCGCGGACCACGCTTTCGCCCGGGCCCAGGAGGCTTCTTCACGCTGCGCCAGCTGGCGCTTTCAGAACTGCCGGTCTTGTTCCTGCACAACATATTTGAGCTCCCCAAGGGGTTGATGCTGTGACCGACGCGGTTCAGGACGGCTACGAGGCCCGCTACGCCGACAAGCTGTGGTCGCTGGTTCCCGCGGTCTACCGCGCTGCCGACGCGACCACCCTGGATCGTGACGGGCCGTTGCGTGAGCTCCTCGACCGGATCGGCGCCTCCATGGCGGTGATCCGGCGCAGCATCGACCGGCTCTGGGAAGACCAATCGATCGAAACCTGCGACAGCTGGGTCATCCCCTATGTCGCCCAGCTGCTGGCCACCAACCTGGTGCCGGCCATGGACCAGCGCGCTCAGCGCCTCGACGTCGCCAACACCATCTCCTACCGGCGGCGCAAAGGCACCGTCGCAATGCTCGAACAGCTCGCCCACGACGTGACCGGCTACGAGACACGGGTGATCGAGTTCTTCCGCCGGCTCGCCCGCCACCGACACAACCTCGACCCCCCGATCGGGCGCCCGGCGTCGGCACCCGAACCGGTCACCGCGCTGACCCTGCAGCGCCTCGAACAACTCACCGGACTGCTGACCGGCACACCCGCGGGTGGCTGGGCCGATCTGCGCGTCCCGCTCGGCGCCGAGCTGACGGGCAGCGCGTTCGATGAATACGCACACCGGGTCGACGTGCGCTATGGCCGCGGCAACCTCGGCTGGTACGGCATCCCCAAGGTCGGGTTCTTTCTGTGGCGCAGCGTGCCGATCGCGGTTACGCGGGGCACTCCGGTGCCGGTTTCAGGCTGCGATGGGTACTTCGCGTTCGACCCGACCGGCCGACAGATCCCGCTGTTCACCGCGGCCTCGCGCGGCGGGGGCGACCGCGCCTACGGCGACAACTGGCTGCCGGTACTCCTCTGGCAGGTGCCGATGCCGCTGACCGATGCCCTGTGGCAGGCGATCACCGCGCCGGACGGGCCAACCCAATACCCCGACCCTGGCGCCACCGCGCTGTGGGGGACATCGCTGTGGGCCACCGCACCGGGGTCCGATCAAGTGGTGCCGGTCGACCGCGTGCAGGTCTGGCCCGAGGTGGGCCGGCTACATCTGCTGCCCGACGCACCTGCCGAGGTCGAGGTCGGCTATCACTACGGGCTGTTTTCCCTTATAGGCGCCGGCCCCTACGATCGCCGCCAGCCCGGGCTGCCGCCCCCCGTCGCCCCGCCGCCAATCACCGCCATCCCCGGCGGATCAGCCAAAGGTTTGGCCGATGCGCTTGGCGCCCTGGGTGATTCGGGCACGGTCGAAATCACCGACGGTCGCACCCTCACGACGATCAGCAATCCGCCCGCCGCGATCCGGAATGTGGTGATCCGGGCGGCCGACGAACAGCGCGCGGTCATCCGTACCGATCCGGGAACGCAGTGGATCTTCACCGGCACCAACGGAACCCTGCGGCTCGAGGCGCTACTGGTCAGCGGCGCAGATGTGGTGTTGCGCGGCACATTTTCCGACGTGACGTTGTCATGTTGCACGCTTGACCCAGGGTCGGGTGCGTCGCTGCTCACGTCCGCGCAGCCCTGGGACATCAGTGTGGACGGGCGCCCGCTGTCACCGGTCACCGTGTGGGTCGAAGGCACGGTGCAGTCGCTGATCGTGGAGCGCTGCATCACCGGCCCGATCCGCACCCGCACCGGAGGTGTCATTGAGACGCTCGCGATCGCTGACTCGGTCGTGCAAGGCCTGCCGGTTGAGCAACCCGGGCAGCTGACGCAGCTGCGCGACGCGGACGCCGTATTCAGCGCGCTGGCCCATCAGCGTGATGCGTTGTCAACCTGGTTGGCGGGCCAACTCGTCCAGGTCGACCAGGCAGCGGCCGAGATGATCAGCGCCCACACCGATCACACCTCGGTGAGCGACGCCGCCGCGCAGGCGGTTGTGGCGGCGCTGCAGAACATCATCGACGGCCCGCTGATCTACACCGACGCGCGTTTCGCTGACCGGTCCCTGCGCGAGTCCACCCGCCAGGCCGCGCGGGCCGCGGTGGCGTCCAGCCCTACCAGCCCGGCGCTGCGGGCGCTCAACCGGCAGCTGCTCGCCGAGGCCTACCCGCTCGCCCTGGCCGACGCCGCGATCGCCACCGACGCCGGCCTTGTCGAACTGACCCGCTGTAGCGTGCTCGGCCAGGCCTACCTGCATCGGCTGCACTGCAGCGAAACGATCCTTGATGATGTCGCCCGCGTGCAGAACGCGCAGGACGGCTGTGTGCGGTTTTCGGCATGGTGCACCGACAGCGCCCTGCCACGCCCGTACGAGTCCGTGCAAATCGCGCCGGACGCCCCCATCATGGTCAGCCGCCGCTTTGGCGAATGGGGATACGCGCAACTGGACGACGGCGCAGACGCCGCAATCCTCGACGCCAACACCGCGGGACCGCCCAGCCTGCTCACCGGCAGCCACGACGGCTCGCAGATGGGTGTGTTCTGCCGAGACAACGCGGCACTTAAAGATCGTTCGCTGCTGATCAAACTGCAGGAATTCCTTCCGGTCGGACTAAGCCCCGTGCTGATCCACCTCCCCGGAGCGGACCCCGACGGTGAACTGATGAGAGGCAGACCATGGCCACAGACATAGCACGGTTGTCCTTCGACCCCGAGCGCCTCTACCGCGGCGTCGTGGCCCAGCAGGGCCGGGTGAGCCTGGAGGCCGAACAGAACGAACAGCGCATCATCGACACCGAGGAGCGTCGCAAAGAGATCATCGACATCGTCGGTCCGGCCGGCACCCCGGACAACGGCTACGCGGTCGGCAAGGGCAGTGGCGCCGGATTCGACCTCACCATCGGCAAGGGCACGATGTATGTGGGCGGATGGCGCGTACATCTGCACGCCGCTATGGATACCGCCAGCCAACCCGACTGGATCGACAACAAGCACCTACAAACCGAGGACCCGGTACGTCCGGGCCGCGAACATGTCGTGTTATGGGTGCAGGACACCGACGTCACCGCCGTTGAGGATCCCGCCCTTTACGAGGTCGCCGTGGGCGGGCCGGACGGCGCCGCGCGTACTCGACTGCTGCAACGCGTCATGCGGTTGGACGCCGATGACGTCGCCGATTGCGCCGCGGCGCTCGCCAAAGACGTCACCACGTGGGCTGAGAGCGGGCTCAAGCTCCACCCCGAAACGCTGGAGCTGAAGTCGCAATCACGGCTGAAGGCGACCTGGCTACCCGATACCGAGCACCCCAACCCCTGCGAACCCTCCAGCACCGGCGGCTACCTCGGCGCCGAGAATCAATGCATCCGGGTGCAGATCACCGGGGTCGACTCCGCCAATGGCACAGTGGATTTCCTGTGGGGATATGACGACGCCTCCTTTCTGTACCGGGTCAGCGCCCAGCCTGGGACCGAACCGGTGGTGCTGACTTTGGACCGGGCCCCCGTCGACGACAATCACCGTCCCCGCCAAGGCCAGGCCGTGCAAGCGCTGCGCGCCGCCGCCGCACTCAACACCGCCGGCGCGACGACCGAAGGCTATGCCGCCGCACTGGGCGGGGTCCCCGGAACCGTCAGCGCCGACTACAACCCCGACACCAAGACCGTGCAGGTCCAATTCCCGACCGGGCTGGGACCGGACTACACCGACGACAAAATTAACCCCCGGCTCTATCTGCGGATCTGGCAGCAGTGGATACAAGGCGCCGCGGTCAACCAGCCCATCACCCTGACGGATCCTGCCACGCACAACGACACCGGCCTACAAATCACCATCACCTCGTCCGGTGGGCACGCACTGCACGTCGATGACTACTGGTGTATCGCGGTGCGCCCGGCCACGCCCACCGTCGTCTATCCGGACCGCTACCTCAACGACCCGCAGCCGCCGGACGGCCCCCGGCAATGGGTGTGTCCGCTGGCCATCGTCGACTGGACGGCAACGGATTTCCTCGTCGCCGACTGTCGCCACCCGTTCAAGCCGCTCATCGATGCACAATGTGCGGACTGCTGCACCCTTGACGTCCACCCGTCTGATGCCGGTAACCTGCAGGATCTCCTCGATGCCGCCGCGGGCGGGCGTCCCGCCAGCCCCGACGGGCGCCTCATTGTGTGTTTCCAGCCCGGTCGCTACCAGCTGACAAAGCCGTTGCGGCTGACCGCCAAACACTCCAACCTCACGCTGCGCGGGTGCAACAATGCCGCCGTGCTGGCCGTCGCGGCCGGACACGAGGCCGCATTCGGCCTGGGCATGGTGCAGTTGGTTGCGATCAACGATGTGAGGATCACCGGCTTCGAATTCGATGTGGCGCAGGCGCCGTTGACCCGTGCACCGGCCCAGACACGCGCCGCCCCGCTGACTGCCGAGGCCCAGCGCGCGATCAGTACAGTGTTGAACGTCAATCTCGTCACTTCCTTTGCTGTGGTCATGATCAACTGCACCGGAGTCGAGATCGATGACTGCGTGTTTCAGTTCGGCGCCGACGCTGGGCGGCCGGATGAAGTGGCGGGGCCAATGGCGTTGGGCGCCGCGCTTTTCGCTGTCGGCGCGATCAGCGGGTTGCGGGTGACCGGTAACCAATTCTTGCTGGAATCCGCGGCGGGCGACGCCGCGGATGGACCCGCTGTCTTGGGGGGATTTTGGGAGGTGCCGGGATCCAGCGGCCTGTTGTCCTCGCAACTCGACGACGCGCTGATCGCGGGCAACAGGTTTGTCGGCATGACGGTCGCCGTCGGGGTGATCGCCATGCTTGGTCAAATTGACGTCAGGGAGAACGTCATCGACGACTGTTACTGCGGGGTGTGGATCGTCGATGCGGAAGCGTTCGCGAACATCAACTTTGGGGCGCGCCAAGTCGCCTCCAGCATCAGCGACGCTGTCCAGCAGACCCAACATGTCCTAGCCCGCGGCATGCTCGACCCCGTTCTGCTGCGGTTGGCAGTGAGCACGCAGGTCTATCCGCTCCCTCCGCCGGATGGTGTCGAACTCAGCGGCGTGGCGCGCCTGAACACCGCCGACCTGGCGGCCCTGCGAGAACAATCGGCTCAGGCTCAAGTCTCGTACATGGCCAAGTTTGATGAACGGCTCGCGGCCGCACACCCCACAGCCTCGGCGTCCGACGTGCAGCAGGCCGCCGCGCAACGGGTCAGCACCGCAACGGTCGATTCTGCTGCGGCAATCGTCGGCGACCGCAACCTTGCCGTCGCGGCAGCCGGGCTCGCCGACATTGCCCGCCTGGTCGGATTCGAGCCGCGGGTTGCCACCTCGGTGCGCATCGAGCGCAATTCGGTTGCCTGTGGTCCTTCCGACGTTAACCCGACGGCGTCGGCGGTTTTCACCGTTCTGTCGGTACACAGAAGCGATCCCGCCGTGTCGGCGGTTGCAGTCGACAACAACCGGCTGATCAGCCGCGGCACCTTGGCCGCGGGTGTTTTCGGCGGCGCAGCAGGGACCATCAATGGCAACACGGTCGTCAGCGAGCCCGCCTCCACCGAGCCAACGTCAACGTTTGCCCTGGCTGTGGGTCAGGTCGGTCCAGCGCGGGGACGCGTCGAGCGGGTGGCTATTGTCGGCAATGTCGTCACCGGCAATGCGTTATTGCCGAACAGACCTCAGTCCGCGCAGCCGCTGACGAGCTGGTGGCCACTCAACGCCATCAGCTGATCGGCTGAGCAAAGTCACGCTTAGGTGCGCCACGCCTGCGGGCGACGCGGTACGGGCTGCGTGACTGGTCGTGTGTCAAAACCGTGCGCCCGCAACGGAGGAGCCGTGATGTCCCTGCGCTCGGGTGCCGGTCCGGGGGCCGCGGCGGTGGGCGTCAAGCCAACCTTGCAGCGAAGCTCAGCGGACGCGTGTAGTCGAAGTTCACGCCACAACATGGCAGCGAAGATGTCGAATTGCCGACGGGCTTCGGACATGTTGCCGTCGCCGATATGGGCTTCGATGAGCACGCTCTGCGCCGATTCGCGCAGCGGCTCTTCAGCGACAACCCCCAGCATCACATCAATTGCCGCCTGGTAGTGCCCTGATTGGATCAGCCGTCGACCCGTCGCTTCTAGCGCATGAAGACGCAACTGTCGCAACTGCTCGCGGGCGAGCAGCAGCCATTCCTCATCCCATCCCGGCAATAGGACAGCGCAGCCCGAGGCCAAGGACGCGTGATTTGGACGGATATAACCGCACAGTAACTGCTCGGCTTCAGCGCGCAGTCGGTGGACATCCACCTGCACGTCGTTGCCCAGTGCTATGCGGTCAGCCGAATCGCAGACTAACGCGGGACTTGCTTGCCTGATTCGCCACAACGCTGTTCGCAGACTCGCGCGGGCTCGCGGCACCGGTGCATCGGTCCAAAGCCTTTCGGCCAGGACCCCGCGGTCGCAGTCGCGTTCGACGATCTTGTCCAGCGACAAGAAGGCCAATACGCGGCGGGCATGGCGCGGGAGGGTGACGGCATCGCCACCGATTCGAAGCGAGAATCCGCCGAACAGCGACAGCTGCGGATATTCTTCAGGACACCGGGCAACGTCGCTTGACCTCACCGCGCACCCTTCTCGACGCTAGTGACTCAGCCCAAAAACTATGAAACACCGTGTATTCGGTAGGCGTCAACACTTCGTCAACGCCAATCAAGTGTTGACGATGATCGCTATGGGGCTCACCGAGACTGGGCAGGTGGCCAGCAATAGCAGCCGGATTATCGTGGTGCGGGCATGGAGGAATCTCGGTCAGCTCGTGGTACGGATTCTTGCTGCCCCGGTCGATTCAACACCTCCGCGAGAATGGGCATTCTCGGATGCCGACTCCGCGTGCGAAAAGATCGCCGAAATTCTGCACGAGCTCGACACTTGGATGACGGGCTGAGCTGGAGGACACTTTGTGGAGCAGTCCGAGATCTTCGAGTATCAGGCGGCCCCGTTTTGCGTATCGACGGTCCGAGCCAACGCCGACGTTCTGTCAAATGACACGTGCTCTTCGTCGCCGTTGCGGCGAGTCCACAGAAGCCCCGCGACCGCCGACAAGCTCGACGTTACCGGCCACGGCAAGTGGTGGATGATCACCCTCTCGAGCTTGCCCGCTACGTCGCCGCCGACGGCTCGATGAGCCTCAGCGACACCACACGGCAACGCACGACTACGAGATCACAGTCATGGATAACCGGGATTATTAATCAAGTGCGCCCGACGCATTCTGTTCCGAGAGAGTGCCCAGATATTCGCCTACAGACTGTCGCCACATTCGTGCAGGTTCGTGCAGGTCGATAGACTGGAGATCGTGGCTGGCTTCCCCGATATCCCGTCCGACCCCGCCGTGGTCGTCCTTAACCCCCATGAGGAGATCACGCCGGAGTCTTTCGTCGCATGGCTTGATCGTCGTCAGGCCGGGGAACCGATTGATCCAGGGGTGCGGGCAGCTGACACCCTCGCCGACGCGCGCACCGCTGGCGAGGTGTGAACCCGGTCGTCATCGATGCCTCCGCTGGCGTCGAGCTGGCCGCCGATACGCTTCGCGGGCGAGCTCTGCGAGCGCTGTTGCCGGCCGACGCGGTGCCATGGGTGCCGGAACTGTTCTTCGTGGAGTGTGGAGCGGTGCTGCGAAGATGGGACTTGAACCGAATCCTGACACCCGCGCAGATCAATCATGCCATCGACGCGCTGACGGGCTGGCCCTTGCGCGTCACCGAGGTACGCGGGTTGTTCGCCGACGCGTGGCGGTTGCGGGCAAACGTGACATTCGCTGACGCGGTGTACGTGGCGCTTGCCAGGCACATTGGTGCCGACCTGCTTTCTGACGATGGCCGATTAGCCAACGCTCCCGGCCTACCAGTCCGGGTGCTGCGCCTCCCCTAACGTCTAGGCTGCCCGGTCCGCTTGACCGCCGAAGACTCGACAAGGTCATCGAGCACATCAACGACACCACCGACTGCCGCGCGAGTGCCAGCCCGCCATGCGCCTATGCGGTTCGTTTCGAGCCAACCAACCGCATCGTCAAGCTGCAGGCCTCCTCACCCGATAATCGGGCACCTATTGGCCGACCCGCGACGCCGTCCCCGAGGTACCCAGATGACGTAGTTTCGGCCCGCCGTGCACGCATAGCCAGCGAATGGCGAGCCGCACGAGAAACCGGTCCTTAGATGCACTAACTTCACTGCATCACCGAACATCAGACCTCTTGCACTCAGGTCAGGCATCGTCAATACAATTTCGTCGGTATCTAATTAATGAGGTTGTCCTTATTATCTTTCTCATGCCAACTAAACGCTGTCTGCGATGCGGCGCAGAGATGCCGAGCAAGACCTGGCCGCCGCAGCGCGGACGCCCATCGGTGTGGTGCTCACAACGGTGCCGACCAGCGGCTTATGACGAACGACGCGCGGCGAGGAACGGCGCCGTGGCCGTGCGAGTCGAGGTCGTCGAGAAGCCCGTCGACCGGATCGTGGAACGCGTCCGGATCGAGACAACACAGGCTCAATCTAGCCCGGCCGAGGCCGCGCAGATCGTGCTGGGATCGCCCCGCGCATGCCGCGCCGTGTTGGAAGCGCTGACCGCCGAAGCGGATGCCGGACGGCTTAGTACCGCCGCACACGCCCCAACGCTCCGGGCGGCTCAGCGCTTGCTGTCTTCCCTCAGACGGGCGCGACTCATCGATGGCTAGAGTCGCGCTCGTTGACGCGATCTGAGTCAATGTTGTAGCCGAGGGTGAAATCGCCTGCGCCTAGCACAGTCGGCGCACCGATCCACCGCCATTCATCGACGTACGCATCGCAACAAGGTAATGCCGTTGCGATGCATGGCGTTCGCGATGTTTCACTGCGCTACGCGAATCATCGGTAATCACATGCGCTGCAGGGAGATTCGATCAAACGAAATTCGCGTGACCGTCGCGCAGCGCCGTTAGCCGTGGTTAACGTTTACCCATGGAACGACGCGAGACGGATCGCCGCACGGCACAGCCCGCTGAAACGGGTTCTGTTAAGCCGTCTTTTTCCGGGGCGTCAGTATGAGCTGGGAAGCACTCGCGTGGGTGAAGGACTTAGACATCTGAGGTTCCCCAGAAAAAGTGGACACGGTTAGCTTGATTGCTGACGTGCTTGTGAGGCGATCTCGAAGTCGATGGGTGAGATCATCCCGAGCGAGCTGTGTCGCCTTTCATGGTTGTAGAATCTGATGTAATTATCAAGTCCCGCTGTAAGATTCGCGTATGTGGCGAAGGCGTGACGTTTGTAGTATTCGTGCTTGACGGTCGACCACAACGACTCGGCACCCGCGTTGTCCCAGCAGATCCCGGTCGCGCCCATGGAGCGCAGCAAGCCATGCTGAGAGCATGCCTGGGCCATGTCATGGCTGGTGAATTCACCTTGACTGCCTCTATCCGCATGCAGGATCGTGCCGGACACCCCACCGCCACGAGTGAACACCGCAGCGTCAACAGCCGACTCGACCAGCTCGGCGCGCATGTGATCGGCCAGCGACCAGCCCAGCACCCGCCGCGAGTGCTCGTCGCGGATCGCGCACAGGTAGGCGTGCCCTTCGCCGCAGGTCAAATAGGTGATGTCCGACGTCCAGACAGCGTCCGCGCGGCCCCGGTCGAAGGCGCGGCCGACCCGATCCGGCGGGAACGACGCCGTCGGGTCCACCACCGTGGTCTTGACCTTGAACGTGCGGGGACTGATGCCCTCGATGCCCATTTCCGCCATGATCGCCGCGACGGTGTTCTCCGAGACCGCGACGCCCGCGGCGTGCAGATCAGCGGTGATCCGCGGCGACCCGTACGTGCGCTTGGATGCTTGCCAGTGCGCGAGGATCTTCACCTCCAGGTCTCGGCGCCGCTGCTCACGCAGCGACAGCTCGGTACGGCGTTGCCGAGCTGCCCACGCATAGAAACCCGACCGTGAAACACCGAGCAGCTGTGCAAGATTCGATACATCGTGGTCGGCGCACTCCGCAGCGATGAGCTCGAAACGACTCACCTGTGTTGCTGTGCTGCAAAGTACGCCGATACTTTTTTCAGGAACGCGATGTCACGGTCCTTGTCGGCCACCTCCGCGCGCAGCCGGGTCAGCTCGGCCCGCTCGCCCGCCGACAGGTCCCCATCCGGCGGCACTGTGCGTGCGCCGCCAGCAGCACCATCCCGGATACGTTCTGCAGCAACCCATTTTCGCAACAGATTTTCATGCAGATTCAACTCCCGGCCGACCTCGGCAACCGACCGGCCGCTATCGATCACCCGCCGAGCGGCCTCCACCTTGAACTCCGCCGTAAACGACCGACGAGTCCTGGACATACCCACATCCTCCCAGCAGAACCCCATGTCCCGCTATCTCAGGTGTCCACTGAAACTGGGGAGGCTCACACACATAATCCAGCCAGCGATCTACTCGTTACCGCCGTTAATGTTCCCAAACGTGTTCCCATCGGGCATGAAAATGGCCCCCGGAGAGATCTCCGGGGGCCATTTCACCTGGTAGCGGGGACAGGATTCGAACCTGCGACCTCTGGGTTATGAGCTAACCGGTCACGTTCTTGGCTGTAGCGTTAGGTCTCATAGCTGCAGGTCAGCAAGGTGTAACCGTCTACCCTGTCTCGCCCCGTCCCACATGTTCGCATTCATTCCGCCGTGTTCTGTGTCCAAATCCGTGGCCAAACCTCTGGAGCGAAAAGTACTGTTTGCCCCGCCGCATCAGGCGCGTTACCGAACCTCAGCCTGTGGATAAAAGTGTTGCACCCAACATTGGTTCGTGTAACACTTTTATCCATGTCAGGGCTTCAGGGACTGCCCGATACATTCACGACCGCGACCGCCCTGGCTCGTGGTATGCACCCACGAGTGCTGTACGCCTTGCGTGACAGTGGTGACGTCGTCGAACTGTCACGTGGGGTTTTTCGACGTGCCGACGCGCCGCTGGCCAGTGAACCGGATCTGCTGGCCGTTGCGTACCGATCCCCGGTGGCGATCGTTTGTTGTCGGTCGGCCGCGGCGGTTCACGAACTGAGCGACGAGCTCCCGCCCGCGGTGCAGATTGCCGTGCCCATGGGGCGCCGCCCACCGCGGATCGCATATCCACCGACCGAGGTATTTCGCTTTGCTGCCGATACTTTCGAAGTTGAGCTTTCACGGCTGGAGGCGGCGCCGGGAGAGTGGGTACGCATCTACACTCCTGCTCGGACGGTCATCGATCTGATGCGACTGCGGCATCGGTTTGGCGAGTCGCTGGCACTCGCCGCGCTGCAACGGTACCTGCGCCGACGTGACGCGGCCCCAGCGAAGTTGCTCCACCTGGCATCGATGTTTGATGTGGCCGGACCGGTCCGCCGTGCGCTCGACGTGGCCACTGCGGAATGAGCCGTCCGACGCGCAGTACTGCAGCTGGGCGCGCCTACCTGGATCTGCAGCGCCGTGCCCGTGCCGAGGGCCGTCCTACCCAAGAGTTGCTCACCCTTTACGTGGTCGAGCGGTGGCTTGCGCGACTGGCACTGTCGCCATACACCGAGCAGTTCGTGCTCAAAGGCGGAATTCTCTTGGCGGCGTTCGACGCACGCCGACCGACCGCCGACGTTGATGCGTTGGCGCGCAACTTCGCCAACGACGAAGCGACGGTCCTCGCACGAATCGTCGCCATCGCCGAGCAATCAATACCCGACGACGGAGTCGAATACCGCACTCACACTGTGACATCACGCGTGATCCGCGACGAGGACCTGTACTCGGGAGTGCGCGTCGCGATGGACTGCGCAATCGCGTCTGCGGTCATCAAGCTACGTCTAGACGTCAATTTCGGCGACCCGGTCACTCCCGCACCTCAACAAATCGACCTACCTGCGCTGCTGCCGGATCATCCGCCGATTCGAATCCTCGGTTATCCGCTCGAGACCGTGTTGGCCGAGAAGATCACCACCGCAATAAGTCTCGGGCCAGCGAACACTCGCGTGCGCGACTACGCCGACATCTACACCCTCACCGGCGACCGAGATATCTCGCATTCGGCCGCTCGCTGCGCGCTGATCGCGACGGCCAGCTACCGCGGCACTAATGTCGTCGCGCTGTCGTCGGTGATCGGAGACCTTATCGAGTTGAGGCAACGTTCGTACGACGCCTACCGGGCCAGCCTCGGACCCGATGGCGCTGCGCTGCCACAGGACTTCGCCACCGTAGTGCAGGCGGTCCTCGCCTTCGCCGATCGACTCACCGACGCGGCAACGCCGACAACAACGTGGGACGGTTCGACGCGATTATGGAGTGACTGAGCGGCACACTGTGGTCGTGGAGGAGCGGTTCCCGGGCGAGTTGGAGACGTTGCGCGCCGACAATGCGCGCTTGCGTCGCCTGTTGAAACTCAGCGAAGAGCAGGCGCGCGCGGCGGATCCGGATCAAGCCACGCTCTCTGGCGCGCCGGAGTCACCGGTCAATATGAGGTCGGTGCCCGAAGCTAAGGTCCGCTTCTTCCTCGATCTGTTTCGTTGTCGCTCCGACGTTTACGCGCTGCGATGGGAGAACCGCCGCGACGGCCGATCCGGTTGGATGCCGGCCATCCGCGGTTACTGGCGCAAGGGCATGAACCGCGCCGACGCACCGTATCTTCCACTGACTCCGGACGTCGTCGACCAGCACCTGCGCGGGGAGGTTCATATCGGCCTATATCCGCTTGGGGACGATGACACCTGCTGGTGGGTCGCGGCTGACTTCGACAAAGAAGCCGCGATGCTGGATGCGCTGGCTTATATGAAAGCCGCACGAGCTCATGATGTTCCGGCCGCCTTGGAAGTATCGCAGTCGGGGCGAGGCGCACATGTGTGGATCTTTTTCGCACAGGCGACGTCGGCGGCCACAGCCCGCAGCATCGCGACCAGCCTGCTCGGCGAGGCTTTCCAACTTCGCGGCAGCATGCACCTCAGCAGCTACGACCGACTATTTCCCTCCCAAGACGTCCATACCGGCCGCGGCATGGGGAACCTCATTGCCGCCCCCCTCAACGGCAAACGCCGACAGCACGGCACAACGCTGTTCCTCGACCCCGCCACGCTGGAACCCTTCGACGACCAATGGGCCTACCTGTCAAGCATTGCGCGCCTCTCACACAAGGATGTGACCACGCTGGTTCGCGCTCTGCCCGGTCCATTGTTCGGCCATCGCGTGCGCCGGTTGCAGTTGCCCACCTCGTCCAAGATCGTGCCGAGGCCGGCAGCGATCATCCGGGCAACCTTCAGATCTCGAATCACTCTGACCGCCAGCGATCTTGGTCCAGCCATGATCGCGGCCGTCAAGCACGCAGCCTCCATTCGCAATCCCGAGTTTGATGCTCGCCAGCGCGCTCGACGCAGCACCTGGGATACTCCGCGCTTCCTGCACAGCTACGACGAGACAGTCGAGGGCGATCTTGTGCTGCCTCGTGGCCTCTACGGGCTGCTGACAGACTTGGTCGAGTCCGCGGGAAGTACGTTGCACATTGATGACAAACGCGCCATCGGCGACCGTCACGAATTCATCTGCTCAACCGAGCTCAGGTCCGAACAGGCCGACGCAGTCCCGCGATTGATTGAGGGGACACCAGCGTGCTGATCGCGCCTCCTGGCTTGGGCAAGACGGTGATTGCCTGCGCCGCCATCGCTTCACGCGCCACCTCGGCCCTCATCCTGGTCGACCGCAAAGCACTGGCCGACCAGTGGCGTGACCGCTTACAGAAGCATCTCGGATTCAAGTGCGGACAGATCGGCGGCGGGCGATCCAAAACCACCGGCATCATCGACATTGCATTGCTACCCACCCTGGCGCGCCGCGACAACATCGAAGCTCTCACCGCCGGTTACGGTTTCGTCGTCGTCGACGAATGCCACCACATCGCCGCTAGCGCGTTCTTCCACGTCCTCAATCGAATACCCGCAAAGTACTGGCTCGGGCTCACTGCCACACCTGAACGTCGCGACGGGCTTGAAGACCTCATTTACCATCAACTCGGATCACACCACGTCACACTCGAAGCGCCTACCGCGGGCCAACTCCCCTCGGCAGGTGCCGACCTGCTCGCACCGCACCCCGTCTTATACGTCCATCCCACCCAGTTCCGCTACACTGGGCAAGCCGATCCCAGTGCGCCAGGCGGGATGGCCGAGATCTACCGAGCCCTTATTGCCGACGGAGCCCGGCTTGAGCAGATCATCGCCGACGTCCTCTCCGCTCACGCCGACGGCGCCAACATCCTCGTCCTCACCACATGGGTCGACCACCTCAACCTCATAGCCGAACGACTCCGAAACGCCGGCAAGGATGTCGTAGTTCTGAGCGGCCAGATGAATGCGCGCCAACGCCGCGAGATTTCCGAACAACTCGCCAACCACACCTCCGACGACGAGCCCTTGCTGATCGTCGGCACCAGCTCATTCATTGGCGAGGGATTCGACTGCCCGGCCCTGGACACGCTGTTTTTGGCCGCCCCAATCACTTTCAAGAACCGGCTCGTCCAATACGTCGGGCGCATCACCCGGCCGTACGTCGCCAAGACCACCGCAACCGTGCACGATTACCACGACGAACTCACTCCGGTGATCGCCTCTTCGCTGCGAAAGCGCGCGCCCGGCTACACCAAACTGGGCTTCCCCGAACCCAGAACGCTGCTCCGATAGGCGTCGCCGGCCAGCCAGCCGACAGGAGGTTTCGGTCGATGTCGCGTTTTCGCGGATTTTCGAGCCGATCTAGCAACACTCGTCCATCAACTAATTACTCAGCTAAGTCCGGCCCTAGCAGCGAGATCGTGATTGATCCGGATAGACCAGCAAAGGCTGACGTGGCCAAACACGTGTCCACCGGGTATGAAAATGGCCCCAGAGATCGCACTCTGGGGCCATTTCCGCTAGTAGCGGGGACAGGATTCGAACCTGCGACCTCTGGGTTATGAGCTAACCGTTTGTCAACCGTTCGCGGTTTCACCTGGGGCACCTCGTCTCATCGTTCCAGGTCACGGTGGTTTGGCCGTCTAGCGTGTGTCGCCACGTCACATCTGTTCGATGCGGTGCCGTCGAGTTCTGTTCCCAAATCCGTTCCCAACACAGCAAACAGAACCTTTCGCCGACTTGGGATAGCTCGCCGGTGTCAGCGGTCACGTATTTCCCCAGGTCTGAGGGGTTGTCCGTCACGTAATTCCTCACCTGCCGTCACGTAATTCCCCAACCCTGGGGCGTGTCC
>NZ_JAZGLV010000029.1:0-71779 GCF_036409085.1 Mycobacterium sp. 050134 | reverse complement strand
ATGCGCCCGAGCCACAGTGGCATATCGAGGCAGCAGTTCAGAAACGAGTTGATCGACTGCTCGGTGGCCTCGCGGTCGGAGTCGGCGATCAGGCTGACGACCACCTTGGCCGGGTCTGGATTGGCGACTAGACGCTGCACTAGCGCGTCGGGATACACCGAGGCCGCCTCGAGCATGGCCGGCACGCTGAAGTCGCGGTTGACCGCAATCCGTTGGCGTTCACCGTCGGGAACGTCGGGGCTGGCCAGCAGGCGCCGACACAGCATGAACGCCTCGGCATGCTTACCGATCCAAAAAGCGCACACCGCCTGCTCATCGATCGCGCGCCACGCATAGACCTCCGCACCAACGAACAACAAATCCTGCTCAGGAAACGGGATCTGAGCAGCCCGCTGAGCAAACAAATACCCGATCCGATAACGCCCATCGATGCGGTGGTGTCGGGTGATGTCATGCAGCGCCTCGGCGCGGGTCGGTCGAAACTCCCAAGCCCGCAGATAAGCGTCCTGGATACCCGGCCATGGTTGCCGGAGATGCTCGCTGGCCGCCGCGATTTGGTGCAGCGAGTGGTAGACCTCTTCGTCCCAGCCGCCCATCTCGACTCGCCGCTCATACCACTTGCGCGCGTTGACGAAATCACCCAGATCAAAGTAGCTCTGCGCCAGATAGAACACCGACCGACTGTCCTCAGGGTTACGCTCGACCTCAGCCAACAACAGATCGCGATCATGCGCGAACTTCTCCCCAGACAGATTGCGCGAACTGAGCCGACGATCCTGGATGTGGTACTCGCCCGCAAGACGTGCCGAGACGAGCGTGTCATCCCACGTCGGGCACTCATAGGTGACACCGACCCAGCGCGCGCATACTCCGGCGCGGAACAGCGCGGGACGCCAGTAGATGGTGGCGCCTAGCCTGTAGCGCAACATGTGGATGTCGGCGCTGAGCCGAGTGAAGTCGGGGGTGCCTACGACCATGTCGTCGGCGTCGATGACCCAGATGTAGTCGCCGTGGCCCTGAGCGAGATTCAATGCCTCGCCGCGATTGTGGCCGAAGTTCAGCCATGGTCGTTCGTGAAGCTCGCCCGGAATGCCCAGACGAGCCATCTGGTCGCGGATCAGGTCCTGGGTCCCGTCGGTGGAACCGGTGTCGACGATCACCCAGGAACTAATGTATGGCGCAACCGAATCCAGCGTCTCCGCAACGACGTGAGCCTCGTTCTTCACGATCATGTTCACGCAGATCGCAGGAGGCGGGATCACCGCGTCGGCCACAGCTCTCGAGCGTATGCGGCAACCGCGTGTCGCGGTATGGGTTCGGCTCAGCGGCCCGCATCCGGTACTCGTGCTTCGGATCTGCAGCGCGCCCTCGATGCGGTGCGCCGGCGAAGGTCTTGGGGTTCAGAAGGTCTGCTCGGCGGGTTTCCTCGCCTCGATGAGGACCCGCGTGGTGTGGGTCATGAACGAGCCTTCGGCCTCGATGCGTTCGTGCAGTTCGGCCAGCCTCCGGCGGTAGCGCTCAACGGTGAAGCCTTGCACCACGGGCACTTTTCGCAAAAAGTAGATCACCGCGCCGATGTCAAAGAACTCGGCGCGTAGCAGCTCCATGCGCAGGTCCACGACATCCAGGCCGGCGGCCTCCGCCTGAGCCCGGTGAGCTTCGGGGTTATAGCCGGCCCAGGTCTGCGGACCGATGAAGTACTCCACCAGTTCGAACATGTGTGTGGCCCCTGCGAGTTGCGCAAAGTAGGTGCCTCCGGGCCGCAGCACCCGGGCGATCTCGGTCCACACCACGTTGATCGGGTGCCGACTTGTCACCAGGTCGAATGCCTGGTCGGCGAACGGCAGCGAGGGCTCATTAGCCGTCGCGACCAGTAGCACGCCGCGGGGGTGGAGCAGCTTGGTGGCGAGTGCCGCGTTAGGCGGCCAGCCTTCGGTGGCCACCATGGTCGGAGGAAACGGCCCGGCGCCGGCCAGCACCTCCCCGCCACCGGTCTGAATATCCAGGGCGGCCGACACGCCCGCCAACCGCCGACTGAGCTGGCGCTGATAGCCCCACGACGGGCGTTCTTCGGTGGCGCGGCCGTCCAGCCACGAGAAATCCCAGCCCTCGACCGATACCGACGCGGCCTCAGCCACCAAGTCGTCGAACGTGCGTTGCACGCCGGGCATGGTACCGCCGCTGACAGGGCCGGTGAGTCGCCTGGCTGCGATTCGTTCGTCGTATCCAGCGCCGCGGGTACGCAAGTCCTCGACGTCTGCAGCGCCGTACGGCGTGGCTAATCGAAGAGCACACTTGCCAGGCCCGGATCGACGAATTTCAGACCAACCATCATGTCGGTCGCGGGGCGTCAATAGCGGGTTCCGTATCGTCGCCACATAACCTAGAACTTCCAGCGAACGGGCCCGCGTCTGTGAGAAAATCGAGGGGCCGTGCATCCAGCGACTGATCAATCTCTCGTGCTGAGTATCTGCGTGCCCACCTTCAACCGGGCGCGGTACCTCGACCGTCTCCTGCAGGATCTTTCTGCCCATATCGGTGAACTAGGATTTTCCTACGAACTGTTGATTGGTGACAACGCCTCGGAGGACGACACCGCTGATGTCGTTCGTAGGTACGAAGATCAGCTGGCCATTCGCTACACCCGGCGGCCGGAAAATGTGGGCGGGTACCACAACCTATCCCAACTGATTGATGCTGCGCACGGGCGATATGTCGTCTACGTCGGCGACGACGACCTACTTATTCCGGGTGTTCTTGGGCGCTACATAGCCTATTTGGAAGGCCACTCGGACGTCGGTGCGGTGTTCGCGCCCTGGTTCTTCCACGACCGGATTACTGGACGGGACTTCGGCCAGTTTTACTATGTAGAGCAACAAACGCGTATCGAGGCCGGCGACCACGCTGCCCTCTTCGACTTCCTGGTAGACGGTCACGTCTTCCCCGAGATCTACGTGGCCAGAACGTCCTTCGCTCAAACGTTGGCCGGTGCTGCCAATCCATTCGCGTTCATCTTCTTCGTACGGGTCGCTGCAATGGTGGATCGGGCTGCCGTGACATTCAGCCCGGAGCCCTTCTACCGCCAGGTCTTTGACGAGAGTTCACATACCCACCTCGGGCACGAAGAGGTCAAGGTGGGCTGGGACCGCTACCGCGGCGGCCTGGAGCACATCCTTGCCAGATTCGCCTCACAGCTGTCGGGCGAGGATCTTGACCGCTGTCATCGCGCCATCGATCGCTTTGTGCGTATCCGAATGCGGGTTGGTTTGCGGCTGCGTACCGAAGAGGGCAAAGACTGGATCGACAACTACTACATCGCCAGCCGCCTCCGCTGCGTGGGCGACGATTCACAGCTGCCGGCTCCGTACGAAACGTATCGCATCAACGCGGCGCTTCAGTATCTGCTAGGCCTGCAGCCGTTCCTCCCTGAACCCGCAACGGTTGCCTTCTATGAGGACGACCCTCCTCGGATCCTCACCCAAGCACGCGGCTTTGCCGCAGCGAGTCTGATGGCATTGGGGGACAGGTCGGTGCCATTGCCCGAAAACATAATCCTGCTAACGAGCCACGCGCCGGCTCCTGCCAATAGCGCGACGTTCGTTATATCCGAGGCTGAGCTGCTGTCGAGATTCCCGGGCGGTCCGCAAGACCGCGATCTACTGCTGCCCGAGATCGCCCCGGACGCCGGGGGTGCACAGTCGGTGTTCAATTTGGCGCAGAGCCTCTTCCAGGCGGGGGATTTCGTCAACGCGCGCAAGTGGTATGCGCGGCGGGCCGAGATGGGCGGCTGGGACGAGGAGGTCTACTACTCGATGTTCCGAGTCGCGCAGGCGATGGAGCACCTCGGGGAGGCATGGCCGGATGTTCAGGACGCCTACCTGAAGGCCTGGGAGTTCCGACCGACCCGCGCCGAGGCGCTGCATGCCATCGCCCGGCGGTACCGAGAAGGTCAGCGTTACCTGCTCGGCCACTTGTTCGCCCAGTTCGCCGCGCAAATCCCGTTTCCCGAAACGGACGTCTTGTTTGTGGGCGCAGACGTCTACGCCTGGGGTGCCATTGATGAGCAGGCGGTGTGCGCATTTTGGATCGGCAAGCATGCCGAGGCGTTTGCGCTGTGCCGGCGCCTGGTGGCGCACCCTGATATTCCCGATGAACGTCGACGTGGGGTTGCGGCCAATCGTGACTTTTCGGTGCCGGCGATGATCGAAGCGGCGTCGTCATACCCCGGTGAGGTGGTGGACAGTCTGGTTGCGGGGCCTCGCGATGCCGAGGTGACCGTGAGTTTGGTTGCTGGGCCGGATCGTGAGGTTACCGAGCAGACGTTGAATTCGTTTCTGCACTGCTGCACCGATCTGTCACGTGTCGGGTGCTTCGTAGCAGTCGATGTGGGCCTGTCCGTCCAAGATCGGGCGTGGCTGCGCAAGCGTTACGGGTTTCTACGGTTCGCGCCTCGCAGGTCCGGGGATGGGCCCCAAGCTCAGGTCGCGCAGCTCTCTAAGCGGGTCGGTGGGCGGTTTTGGTTGCATTTGGGTCAGGGTTGGCGGTTTTTTGCCCCGGAGGATTACATCACCCGGCTGAGCGCGGTGTTTGACGCTGAACCGCGGGTGTTTCAGGTCGGTGTCAACTATGGCGATGCGGTCAAGTTGACGGGCACTTGCGCCGCTGAGGCGGAGGTGCGTCGGGCACCGGATGCCGGCCGCTACGTCTTGGCTGATGTGGTGGCTAGCGGCCCGGCGATGTTCGACGTCGCACGACTAGATCAAGCCGGCGGTATGAGCGGTACCGACCCCGATCCGATTGCCGCACTCGAGCGGCGAATAGCCGCCGCCGGACTGCAAACCGCCAGCCTCGACGAAGTCCTCTGCGTCACCGCAACCTAAGCCGCTCGTCGCCCCTGAAGCGGTCTCTTGGGCCGCGGATATGGACCGCACCCGGAGCGCCGAACGAGGTCCAAACCCGCGTATTCGTGGCAGCGTCTTGTTGGTGTTTGGTGTGCTGTGACTGACGGCCCCCGTCTAGATCCCAAAGCGGGCGTCGGACTGGCGGACAGCCACGTCAACTACGCCCGGACAACTTCGCGAAATCGTGTGCCAAGGCATTAAACTGGTGCTAGCTTGCAGCGAATGGAGCCTTGTGCTATGTCCCAGGGAACGGACCTCGCACGGTTCATCCGGACTTATCCAGGTGCAATCGATGATGCGCTTGCCGCAGATCTGATAGCGCTACCGGGTGCCCAAAAGATGGACCTAGACCACCGTCGCTGTTCGCTCACGCCTGTCGTTGGTGACGTCTTGGAGCGCTTCCGCAGTGTGGTGCGTGAATGCTTCGCGGACTACCGCGCGCTCTCGTCAACGCTCTACTTCTGCACCCGGCTCGAGGAGCCGAATGTCCTGCGATACGAACCTTCGACCCCTGATCGACCGGAGTGGTTCCACGAGCATGCCGATGCCTTCAATTGCCCGTCTGCGACGCGGCAAGTCAGCGTGGTCGCTTATTTGAACGATGTGGCAGAAGGCGGCGAGACGGTGTTTACAGCCGTTGATTGCTCACAGCGTTGTGAGAAAGGCACCATTCTTTTCTTTCCGTCGAATTATCTTTACCATCATCTCGCTCGGCCGCCGCTATCTGGTCCGAAGATCGTGGTGGTGACTTGGATCCATTTCGGAAATGACGGTCCTACTTCGTACATTACGGTGCCCCTGGGCATGAAACGTGATCGTGAGTTCTTGTTGGCTGAGGTCGAACGCAATCCCACGGATGCCAAGTCGGTTTCTGACCTGGCCCAAATTTACTTCGGGTCTGGCGATTTCGCTAACGCGCGGAGGTGGTATGCGCGGCACGTCGAGTTGGGCGGGTCGCCCGAGGAGATCTTTGTGGCGATGTATCGGCTCGCGCAGGCGATGGAGCGTCTTGGGGAGCCGTGGCCGGATGTTCAGGACGCATATTTGAAGGCTTGGGCGTTTCGGCCGACCCGCGCTGAGCCGCTTTATCAGATCGCCGTACACTACCGGGTCGGGGGGCAGTATCAGCTCGGCTATTTGTTCGCCCAGTTCGCCGCGCAAATCTCGTTTCCCGAAACGGACGTCTTGTTTGTGGGCGCAGACGTCTACGCCTGGGGTGCCATTGATGAGCAGGCGGTGTGCGCGGGGTGGATCGGTAAGTATGCCGAGGCGTTTGGGCTGTGCCGAGGCCTGGTGGCGCACCCTGATATTCCCGATGAACGTCGACGTGGGGTTGCGGCCAATCGTGACTTTTCGGTGCCGGCGATGATCGAAGCGGCGTCGTCATACCCGGATGCTCTGGTGGACAGTTTGGTTGCGGGGTCTCGCGATGCCGAGGTGACTGTGAGTTTGGTTGCTGGGCCGGATCGTGAGGTCACTGAGCAGACGTTGAATTCGTTTCTGCATTGCTGCACTGATGTGTCGCGGGTGGGGCGTTTCTTGGTGGTCGATGCCGGGTTGTCCGTCGAGGATCGTGGGTGGTTGCAGGAGCGGTACGGGTTTGTTGAGTTCGCGCCTCGCTGGTCCGGGGATGGGCCCCAAGCTCAGGTCGCGCAGCTCTCTAAGCGGGTCGGTGGGCGGTTTTGGTTGCATTTGGGTCAGGGTTGGCGGTTTTTTGCCCCGGAGGATTACATCACCCGGCTGAGCGCGGTGTTTGACGCTGAACCGCGGGTGTTTCAGGTTGGTGTCAACTATGGCGATGCGGTCAAGTTGACGGGCACTTGCGCCGTTGAGGCGGAGGTGCGTCGGGCACCGGATGCCGGCCGCTACGTCTTGGCTGATGTGGTGGCTAGCGGCCCGGCGATGTTCGACGTCGCACGACTAGATCAAGCCGGCGGTATGAGCGGTACCGACCCCGATCCGATTGCCGCACTCGAGCGGCGAATAGCCGCCGCCGGACTGCAAACCGCCAGCCTCGACGAAGTCCTCTGCGTCACCGCAACCTGACCCTGCTCCACGCTCGAGACCGATCTCCGGGCCGGTGTCCGGTTCTCAAAACACCCTTCTCAAGTAGCCATCCGGCGCCACCGTGATTGCCAGCTTGTGCTGGATGCTCGTGTCGATCTCAAAGTCATTCTGGCTCTTGAGATATTCCCGGACGGCGGTCTTCGGGTTGTCGCCGGGGGCCCACGGGCGGTCGGAAGATAGCTCGGCCGGCACGTCTTCGACGATGGTGTCGAATACCACGCAGTAGCTGTCCACGGATGTCAGCGGCGCGTAGGCTTGCAATTCAGCGAGCACGTGGGCGTGGGTATGGTTGCTGTCCAGACAAACCAGCACTTTGTCGTAGTCGGCGGCGATCTCGCGCACCTGAGTCACTATTGCGGGCGCGATGCTGGAGCCTTGGATCATCTGGATGCGCGAGGCCATAGGATGCGCCTCGACGGCCTCGCGGTTGTGTGCGCGGATATCGATGTCGATGCCCAGCACTTTGCGGTCGGACTTGGCCGGATCGATTGTGGCACCGGACTCGATCGCGTCGGCCATGTCGAGGAGCGCGAGCATGGATGCGCTGAAGACGAGCGATCCGCCGTGGGCGATGCCAGTTTCGATGATCAGGTCAGGGCGGACGCGCCAGATCAACTCCTGCATGACGACTATGTCTTGGGGGTATTGGATGATCGGGCGCGACATCCAGGCAAAGTTGTACGAGTACTGGGCAAGCAGTGAGGTGCGCATGAATTCGGCGGCGTCCGCTCGGAGGCGCTCGTTGCGTGACATAGCATCGATCCGGTCTAGCACTTCTTGTCTGAAATCAGTCACGCTCTACTCCGATCAGGTTGAATCGGTTTCCCGTCATCTGCCGAATCTCCTCCAGGTAGTTGGAGTTCATCACGCAGATGTCGGAACCCGGCGCCAGCAGAGCCATCCCCTCGTCGGGGGACACGACGCGCAAACCCGTTGCCGGCACGTATTTGCCGCACTTAGCCGGGTTGATGTCGATAAGGACATCTACCGGATTACCGCAGCGTTCCCGCAATAGTGAGTAGATGACACCTTTTGACGCCGCGCCCCATACGGCGTTCAATGCTCCCTCCCGGCCGGTTGGTGCGAGGGCTACCGTCGCCAGAAAATCCTCCGGAAACTCGACACGATCCGCTGGGCTGGATACGGGCGGTCGCAAGGTGGCAAGGTCGGCGACGACAAAGAGGTATTGTCCACCGAACAGATGTCCGCCCTCCGCTATCCGTCCGAACATCTTCGAAAAGTCGTCAAGCCTGAAGTAGTTGACGTGCTCATAGAAGATGTCGAACCAGGCTCTCGCGCGCAGGATCCAGTCCAAGCATGGGACTTCGATGTAGATCAGGCCGCCACCGTTCGCGTCCCGCAGGCCCTCGAGAAAGCCAACTGGGTTCTGTACGTGTTCAAGCACGTGACGCAGGACGAGTCCTCTGGCCGCCACCGTCACCCCATCGCCGAAGTAGCGACGCTGCACGGCGGGATTCTCACCTTCGTAGGTGGGATCGAAGCCGGCGATGGAGCAACCGCGCGATTGGAGCATTTCAAGAAAATAGGCCTTGCCGCAACCAACTTCGACTAACCCATGAGTCCCCAGGTGACGCTGGACGATGGTTGCGACTTGTTCGAGGTGACTTTGGAACAACGGACTATGCGCCTGCTCGTTTTGATACGCGGCGTCATAGTTCATCAATTCAGGCCGGAAGGCGGCGTTGTAGACCAATCCGCTGATGTCGTCCTGAACCAGCCGAATATCACCGCGGGGACAGGACCGGGCCTCCTCGGCGGAGTCGTACATCCGGTTCTGGAAGATCGGGAACTCCGACTGCTCATAAAGCTCGGTCGCTCCGCTCATATCTCGTCCTTCCGCACGCCGACGACCCGCGCAGGGTCGAAAATGTTCTCCGGCCTGGCCCCGAAACGCAGCAAGTCGCGCCGACCGTACTCATCGGCAATGCGTTCGGCGAGCTGCCGAACCGTGACCGCTTCGCCGGAGCAGATATTCACCGCGCCCTGCTGCGGTCCGTCTGCGACATCCGCGATCAGCCGGGCGGCGTCTTTCACATCGAGGAAATCACGCACCTGATCGCCGCGAGTCAGCAGCACTTCTTGTCCAGCCTCGAGTTGCCTGCGAATGTACGGCACCAGCCGCTGCTCGTTTTCGCCTTCGCCATACAAGTAGAAGATCCGGCACCATGCAAAGCTTATGGCTTGGGCGCCCAGAAAAAAACGGAGCACTTGGTAGGCCGACGCCTTGGACGCGGCGTACAAGGTGTTCGGCGCCAAGGGAGTGGCGGTGGTCATCAGGCCTTCGGAAGTGTCGTACTCTGCGCAGGTTCCGACGCCAACGAATCGCTTGCCCCCAACTGCTGCGAATGCGGAGGCCAGATTGAGAGTGCCGGCGAGGCATGCGAGGTTCGCCGGTGAGGTGAGGTATTCGCCCGGCTCTGCATACCACGCGGCGTGCACAAGGATTTCCGAATCAGCAACCAGCTCTTGCAATCGGCAAGCGGCCTCCGCGAACAAGTCGGGCGTCTGCACAATCTCCAAACCGCTTTGCCGGCTTTCGGGCACACGAGATGGATCGCGAACGAGCACTCGCACCGAGCGACCCCGTTCGAGAAGGGTGCGCAAGATCTGCCTTCCGACGAACCCGGTCGCTCCTGTCAAGGTAACTGTCATGAGAAGCTCAGAATCCAGAGCCATGTCGGCCGGAAGGGATGACACCTTGCCGGCTTTTTATCTCTTCTTCCAACGCAGCTCCTCACCACCTATCCCGCACTCGGCAGCCCTTGGGGCATCCTGAGTCGGGCCTCTCGAGCCTCGTTCGTTCTGGGCTAAAGCCTGATAGTAAGCGAAATTGGTCAGTGATTGTTGGGTCCTCGTCGAAGCGAAGGGCGAAGGGCAAATTCACTCTCAGCGCGCGTGCCAGCGCGTAGACGATGGTTGACCGCGAAGGGGTTCCGGCCCCGTGTCGCAAATTGCAAATACAACAGTGGATGCGGCTGTAGGGTTCTAGAGTTGTGGACGTCGGAGAGGACCCACCTAACAGTAAACCCGGGACGTACGGAACGTCGCGGACAAGAGCCCATCTGGGCTCGGGCGAAGCCACACTCGGCTTCTTGATGGCGTCGGGCCGACAGTCCTTGATCAAGGCAACGCGGTAGCGGTGCATTACTTGGTCACCGGCCACACCGGTTTCAAGGGCGCCTGGCTTACGCTCCTCCTGGTCAGCCGAGGGCACCAGGTATCCGGTCTCGCCCTCGACCCGGTTGAGGGCAGCCTGTTCGCGCGGACGGGAATCGCGGACCAGCTTGTCCACGACTTTCGGGTGGACGTTCGCGATGCAGACGGCACCGCGGCAGCGGTGTCGGCGGCGGCTCCCGATGTGGTAATGCACATGGCCGCACAGTCGTTGGTCCGCGAGTCGTATCGCAGCCCGCGGTACACCTACGAGACGAACGCGCTCGGCACGCTCGGCGTGTTGGAGGCGGTCGCGGCCACTCCGACAGTGCGTGCACACGTCGTCGTCACCACAGACAAGGTCTACCGCAACGTCGACCAGAAGGCCGGCTACGTCGAAACGGACGCCCTAGGTGGCGACGATCCCTACAGCGCCTCCAAGGCGATGGCCGATTTGCTGACCCAATCCTGGATTCGCAGCTTCCCTGGCGCCGCAACCGCAATTGCGCGCGCCGGCAACGTCATCGGTGGCGGCGATACCAGTCGTGACCGGCTGCTGCCCGACCTCACAGCGGCCTTCGGCCGCGGCCAGACACCGCGGTTGCGTTTCCCACATGCGGTGCGGCCGTGGCAACACGTGCTCGATTGCCTAAACGGGTACGTCACCCTCGCCGAGGCCCTGCTGGCGGGTTCCGGCCGAGGCGCGTGGAACTTCGGACCGGGACGCGAGAGTTTCGTCGAGGTCGGCGAGGTCGCCACGCAGGCGGCCGAGCTGTGGGGCGGTGGCGCGCATTGGGAACTCGACCAAGGGGAGCATCCACACGAGGCGAACCTGCTCGCCCTCGACGCCGCGAAGGCCGAGCGGGAACTGGGCTGGCGCAATCGGCTCGGTTTTCATGAGGCGCTGTCGTGGACTGTCGATTGGGAGCGGCGCGTGCACGCGGGCGCTGATCCGTTGAGCGTGACCCGTGAGCAAATCGACATGTTCGCAACGTTTCTGGATCAGGACGGAACGGGGTCTCCCAGGTAGCGCAATTCGGGGATAGCCGTGACCAGACGGGTGCCGCTGCGGACGAGGTCGGCCAGCTGGGTCTGCACCTCTTGGGCGATGTTCCAGGGCAGGATGACCACGTCGTCGGGAGGGTTCTCACGCAGTGCCTCGGGCGAATGGATCGGGATGTGGCTCCCCGGAAGTAATTTGCCCTGCTTGGAGTTTGCGGCATCACACACGTAGGGCAGCAAGTCCGGTTTGACACCGGCATAGTTCAACAAAGTGTTGCCCTTCGCGGCAGCTCCGTATGCTGCGACGTGTCGGCCCAAACGCTTCTGCTCGATGAGGAAGGCCAGGAAATCGTCCTTCGCGCGATCGGCTCGCGCCTGGAAGGCGGTGTAGGTCTCGAGCCTGGTCAGCCCGAATTGGTCCTCACGCGTCAGCAGCAACTCGACGCTGGCGGTGGTGGCGATGGCTGCCTCGACATGGCAGCCATACACTCGCAAACTGCCGCCATGGGTGGGGAGCTCTTCCACGTCCCACACGCGCAGGCCCGCCGCGGAGAAGATATGTGCCAGCGCGGTGAGCGACAGGTAAGAGAAATGCTCGTGGTAGATGGTGTCGAACTGGGTTTTTTCGATCAACGGCATCAGGTGAGGAAATTCCAGCGTGATGGTGCCTTCGGGCTTCAACACGGCGGCGAGTCCGCGGGTGAAATCGTTGATGTCAGGCACGTGGGCAAACACATTGTTGCCCACAATCAGATCCGCCCGCCGCCCATCATCTGCGAGTCGATGCCCCAAGGCTTCCCCGAAAAATTCTCGGCTAACCGGGATACCCTGCGCCTCAGCGGCTGCTGCCGTGCTCGCCGTCGGTTCGATACCCAAGCAGGGGATGCTTGCTGCCACAAAGTTTTTGAGTAGGTAGCCATCATTCGATGCCACCTCGATAACAAAGCTGTGAGGCCCCAGTCGCAGCCGTTCGGTGACCATCCGCGCGTAGCGTGCCGCGTGGTCGAGCCACGTGGTGGAGGTACTGGAGAAGTACGCGTAGTCGACGCCGAAAAGTTCGTCTGCGCGTGCATAATCCTCGGTCTGCACCAACCAACACCGGTGACAAACCCTCACACGGAGGGGGTAGTGCAATTCCGGGTAGCTCAGCTGCTCGGCCTGCAGGTAGGCGTTGGACGGGGGTGCAAAACCCAGGTCGATGAAACGGTGCTCTAACCGCTCACCGCAGTGCCGGCACTTCATAGAGCGATCCCGGAGAAGTCGGTGTCCAACAGCGGGTGGGAAAGGTCGCGGGGTGAGAGATCTCGCGGCGGCAAGGGCCAGTCAATGGCGAGCCGCGGATCGTCGTAACGTAGCCCGCCCTCGGAAGGTGGGTGGTAGAACGCTGTGTGCAGATAGAGCAATTCGCTTTCGGGCTCCAATACCTGGAAGCCGTGGGCGAAGCCTTCTGGGATCACCATCATTTGCCCGCCGTCCTGTGCTAGTTCCTGGGCGTGCCAACGCAAGAACGTTGGCGAGGTTGGCCGCAGGTCCACGGCGACGTCCCAGACCCGGCCGCGAAGGCAACGCACCATCTTCATTTCCGCATGTGGCGGAAATTGGAAATGCATACCACGCACGGCGCCTACGCTGCTCGTCCTGGATTGATTGATCTGCACGATCTGACGGTGCCCCAGCAAGGATTCAAGCTCGTGGGCGCAGAAGAGGCGGACGAATGCACCGCGGTCATCGCGGTGGGGCACCGACTGCACGATCTTCAGATCGGCCACCGGGGCGTCGAGGATCTTCATGGGGTTGGCCTAAGCTCAGATCAATCAAGACTCGCTGCCACACTAGCCGTGTGGAAAGCGTTCACGACCAACATTTCCACGGGGCGTCGCCGCCACTCCAGAGCTCTTCGAGCTGATTCCTGTCTCGCAGCGTATCCATAGGTTGCCAGAAACCGGAATGGACGAAGGCCATCAATTGGCCATCGGCAGCCAGCCTAGCCAACGGCTCCATTTCGAACGGGGTTTGGTCGCCGTCAATGTAATCGAGCACTGCGGGCGACAGCACGAAAAATCCGCCGTTGATGAGTCCACCATCGCCTGGTGGCTTTTCGACAAAGCGCGTGACCCGGTCCCCATCGCGCTCGATGGCGCCGTAGCGCCCCGGCGGAAGCACCGTAGTAACGGTGGCATGGCGTCCATGCCGACGGTGGAAATCAATGCTGGCGCTTATGTTGACGTCGCTGAGGCCATCGCCGTAAGTGAAGCAGAACGCCTCGTCGTTACGCACGTGAGCTGCGACGCGCTTGAGGCGGCCCCCCGTCATGGTGTCGTCGCCGGTATCCACCAACGTCACCCTCCAGGGTTCTGCGTGGTGCTCGTGCACTTCCATTGTGTTGGTGGACATATCGAATGTCACGTCGGACATATGTAGAAAGTAGTTCGCGAAATACTCTTTTATGACGTAACCCTTGTAACCGCAGCAGACAATAAATTCATGAATCCCGTGGTAGGAATATATTTTCATGATATGCCACAGGATCGGCCGACCGCCGATCTCCACCATCGGCTTGGGGCGGATGGCGGTTTCTTCTCTGATCCGAGTGCCGAGTCCGCCGGCCAGTAGGACAGCTTTCATGGGGTGTGATCCATCTTTGGCGTTGCCGAATTGACTAGCTGCACCCGCGCCGCGCTGGATGTGGGGTGTACCGTGAACCGACGTTCAAGCTGCACAGCGTCTATCAAATACGTTGCTGGGACATTGTTTGAACGATTCTCGAGCGGCTGCCGGGCCTCCAAATGTAGGTCGCGGGAACCCTGGTGAGGAAATCCTCTCGGATAAGGGGCGTCGGGGGAGCGGCGGTGGTCCATCCGATCGGTGACCAAGGCGCTGGCTCCCTTCTTCGGAGCGGGTGGCCACGGTTGCCCGCAAGTTGAGGGAAGCCGTCACCCAATCGAGTGTCATGTGTGAGTTTTTCCGCGTATGGGCTTCGGTGCGTGCGGTCAGCCAGATCGCCAGGGGATCCGTCTTCGGTCCAGGCACGGTTGTTAATGTATCCGGCGATAGCTTGTCGTGGGGCGAAACCAACTCATCGTGTGGTCACCCGTGCCCATTTCTTGACCAAAAGCAACTGCCATGTGTGGCAGATTGGTGAGCCAAATCAAGGCCGATGTCGACCGACGAGGTCACGTTCGCGGTCTCGATGCTCGGCAACGATGCCCGGCAAAACGCCGTCGCGGCCGGAGTGCCGCGAGATTAGGCGGCACTGAACCGATTTGCGCGCTTGACCGGCGAGGTGCTCGATGATCCGTGACGCGAAGTGCGCCCCGTCCCGGTCGACTGCGGGCGTCAGCGCGAACTCTCCGCGCACTTGATCGCGGTCCCCGGTCCGACCGCGGCCCGTGATCAGCGAACTCAGCTCGTTAGCGAAACCCCTTCCGTCAGTTGCCGAGCGGCAGACTCTCCCCGACCCCGCGACGCCAATCGCCTCGCCCCCGAAAATGGCCTTAGTCCAGAAAACGCGCCTTCGTCGGTTCGGCGAGGGATCGATCTGAATTTGTACAGATGCAATGAGACGATTCCCTTGCGGGCGGAACAAGTGGTAACTGATAATCCCCTCGATGGGGGGCCCGCCCCGTGATTGCGCTCGTGGCTGACTACGGAACCGGGATCCTCGATCAAGAGTCGACCGGAAGGGCCCCTCCGCCATGAACGAGGATCGGAAATCAGACGTCGTCTCGCGCCGCTACGAGACGTACCCAGAACCCATACAGGACCTCGAGGCATGGACCGATAGCAATTGGGAGTGGTTCGATCCTGTCCACGCTCACTCGACTCTCTGGCCCGACCGCGACTACAAGCCCGATCTCGACATCTTGATCGCCGGCTGCGGCACCAACCAGGCTGCGGTCTTCGCGTACACCAACCGTTCCGCCAAGGTCGTGGCGGTCGACACCAGCAAGTCGTCGCTGGACCATCTGCAATATCTCAAAGACAAGTACGGGCTGTGGAACCTGGAACTGCATCGCCTCCCGATCGAGGAGCTGCCCTCCCTCAAGCGCAACTTCGACCTGATCGTGGCGACCGGCGTCCTGCATCTTCTACCGGACCCGGTGGAGGGCATGAAGGCACTCAGGTGTTGTCTGCGGCGCGATGGCGCTCTCGGCGTGATGCTCTATGCGAAGTACGGCCGAATGGGCGTCGAGATGCTGCAATCGGCGTTCCGTGACTTGAACATGGGTCATGACGACGCCTCGGTCCAGATGGTCAAAGAGGTGATCTCGGCGCTGCCGACAGAACACCCCGTCCACAACTACTTCAAGATGGCACCGCTTTCCGCGCAGTCCGACGCCGCCCTGGCCGAGACCTTCCTGCATGGCCCCGAGCGCAGTTACAGCGTCGATGAGTGCGTCGACCTCGTGACGTCGGCCGGGTTGGCGTTTCAGGGGTGGTTCATCAAGGCGCCGTACTACCCGCATGATTGGTTCAGGCCCGGGAGTTCACTGCATCGGGCGGTGAGCGCGTTGCCCGAGGCCAAGCTCTGGTCCGTCGTGGAGCGTCTCCACGTGATGAACGCCTCGCACTTCTTCATGGCATGCCGTTCCGATCGGCCGAAGGAGAGTTACGAGATCAGTTTCTCCACGCCTGACTGCCTCGAGTACGTCCCACGAATGCGGATGCGCTGCGGCATCGAGGGGGAGGAGATCTTCCGGCCGAATTGGCGCACGAATGTCACGCCCGCTCAGATGCGTTTCCTGCAGCAAGTCAACGGCCGGCGCACGATTCGTCAGATCGCCGATCGGGTGGCCAAGGGCGGGGAGTCGCTCGGTGCGGGCAAGCGGGACCTGGAGGAGTTCGGTCGCAGGCTGTTCGAGTCGCTGTGGCGTCTGGACTTCGTGGCGATGACGCTGAAGGAAGATACGGCGGAGTAGTCAGGCCGCCGGGTGGTGAACACCCGGGCCGCGAAGCTGACCGTCCCCCTATAACTGGTCCACAAGAACGAGAGTCGTTCGTGGCGGTTACGAATGGCAGCGTGTCCCGAGTGGGGAGCGGTGGCCCGGGGTGGAATGCTGCCGGGTGCGATCATGACAACATGGTGATGTGGCGGGACGTTGAAGAGGCCGCGCCGGAGTTTGCGGGACGGGTGCGGGCACTGTTTGATGCGCACAGGCACAAGACAATTGCCACGCTGCGCGCCGATGGGTCGCCACGGATCTCTGGAATCGAGACGGTGTTCGATGACGGCGTCCTGGCGTTCGGTTCGATGTCGAATGCGCGCAAAGGCGAGGATCTGCGCCGGGATCCACGGTTCGCACTACACAGTGCCACGGTCGACCCGGTCGAGGGCTCCGAGGCGGAGTGGCCAGGCGAGGCAAAGATTTCTGGACGGGTGATCGTTTCCGGCTCGACTGGTGACGAATCGGACGGCGATTCCTTTCATGCTGACATTGCTGAGGTTGTGCACACGCGCCTCAACGAGGAGGCCACGATGCTCGTGATCGAGTGGTGGACCCCGGTGCGCGGGCTGCAAAGGATCGAACGCGCATAGTTGAGGGATCGAAGAGGTGGATGTCCAGAGCGCTTCTACTCTGTGGGGCTGATGTTACCGAGGTAGCCGTGGGCGGTGTTCGGCGCCATGGCGGTGGCCAGCTCGATGGTGGTGGCCCATTTGCGGGTGTTGAGCTACTCGACCCGTGTGCGCGCCCAGAGTGACTCCGCCGCGGCTGCTTCGAATCCAACTCATTCAAACGCTCCCCGCGCAACCTTTGAACACGCCGTGGAAAATACCCTAGGGGGTATGGTATACCTGGTGAGCGAGCGCCCCATCCGGGGTGTTTGAGCAAGACGGCCCGCGGTACGGGGCCGAACGGCCCTACCCGGCGTCGCCGCGCGATGGCGACACTCCACAGGGGACAGGGCCACGAGTGGGAAGGAGGCGCCGGTGTTGGCCTTTCTCAAGAAGGCGTGGGTGCCCCTGGTTGTGGTGACCGCCGTCGCTCTCGGCGCCGTCGCCGTCGACCGGCTGCGCGGCGTCTTCGGTTCCGACGAGATCTTCACCGCGACCGGCAGCAGTGCCGAACCACTCGAGCCCTCCCACATCAAGCGGGTGACGTACGAGGTGTACGGCCCGGGCGGCACGACGGGAAGCGTGAGCTACCTGGACAAGAACGCCGTGCCCCAGCAGGCGGACTTCACCACGCTGCCCTGGACCTACACAATCACGACGACGGTTCCGGCCGTCATCGCCAACGTGGTGGCGCAGGGCGACAGCGACACCATCGGGTGCCGCATCACCGTCAACGATCAGGTGAAGGACGAGCAATCCGCCGCCGGGCACCACGCCCAAACGTCATGTCGGGTGAAGGCCGCATGAGCACCGACACCGACGCGCGCCCGAGGTTCATGCGGTTCGTTCGCAGGTTCGCGGTCCCGATCATCGTCGGGTGGCTGCTGCTGACCGTCGCGGTGAATGTCCTTGTGCCCCCGATCGAATCGGTCGCCAGGAACCACGCCGTGACGATGTCGCCGCAAGACGCCCCGGCGATGATCGCCGCGAAGCGCATCGGCGAGAAGTACCGCGAGTCGGACTCCGACAGCATCGCGATGATCGTCCTGGAGAGCGACCAGGACCTCGGCGAGGAGGCGCACCGCTACTACGACGGCCTGATCGGCAAGCTTCAGGCCGATCACAAGCACGTGCAGCACGTCCAGAACGTGTGGGGCGATCCGCTGACCGCCGCCGGCGTTCAGAGCCGCGACGGCAAGGCCGCCTACGTGCAACTCAACCTGGCCGGCAATCAGGGCAGCACCCTGGGCAACGAGTCCGTCAAAGCCGTGCGGGAGATCGTCGACCGCTCCGCGCCCCCCAAGGGGCTCAAGGTCTACGTGACCGGCCCGGCGGCGCTCACCACCGACATGAACGAGGCCGCCGACAAGAGCATGTTCAAGATGATGGGCGTCACGGGCGTGGTCATCATGATCATGCTGTTCATCGCCTACCGCTCGATCAGCACGGTGCTCCTCGTCCTGGTCATGGTCGGCTTCGAAATGGGCACGGCCCGAGGGCTCGTCGCGCTTCTGGGCAACCACGACCTGTTGCCGTTCTCCACGTTCGTCGTCGCCATGCTGTCGTCGCTGGCGATCGCGGCGGGGACCGACTACGCGATCTTCCTCATCGGCCGCTACCAGGAGGCCCGCCAAGCCGGGCAGGACCGGGAGGCGGCCTACTACACGATGTTCCGCGGGACGTTCCACATCATCCTGGGTTCCGGGTTGACGATCGCCGGTGCCACCTTCTGCCTGCACCTGGCGCGCCTGTCGTACTTCAAGGCGCTCGGAATCCCGTCCGCGCTGGGTCTGCTGGTCGTCGTGGCGGGCGCGCTGACGGTCGCTCCCGCCGTGGTCGCCGTGGCCAGCCGGTTCGGCCTGCTCGACCCCAAACGCGTTGTGAAAGTTCACGGTTGGCGGCGCATCGGCACCGCGACGGTCCGCTGGCCGGGCCCGGTGTTCGCGGCCTCGCTGGTCATCGCGGTCATCGGGATCCTCATCATGCCGAGCATGAAGGTCAGCTACAACGACCGGTTCTACATCCCGAGCAGCCTGCCGTCGAACGTCGGATACGCCGCCGCAGAGCGGCATTTCAGCGCGGCGACGATGAATCCGGACATCCTGATGGTCGAGAGCGATCACGACATGCGCAACACCGGTGACATGATCGTGCTCGACCGGATCGCCAAGGACGTCTTCCGCGCTCCGGGAATCGCCATGGTGCAGAGCATCACCCGGCCCTTGGGCGGACCCATCGAGCACACGTCGATCCCGTTCCAGATCAGTGCGCAGTCGATTCCCATTCAGGAGAACCTGCGGTTCATGAAGGACCGGGCGGCCGACATGCTCAAGATGAGCGACGACCTCGGGTCGATGATTGGCGCGATGCAGCGGATGCAGGGTCTGCTGGGCCAGATGAGCGGCCGGACGCATCAGATGGTCGGCGACATGCACGATATGCAGTCCACGCTGGACGAGATGCGGGACCACCTGGCCGATTTCGACGATTTTGCGCGGCCGTTGCGCAGCTATCTGTACTGGGAACAGCACTGCTTCGACATCCCCGTCTGCTGGGCGACGCGGTCGGTGTTCGAGGCGATCGACGGCGTGGACAAGTTCAGCGAGAACATGACCGCGCTCATCAAGGATGTCAACAACGTCGACGCGATCATTCCCCAGATGCAGGCGCAGTTCCCGCCGATCATCGCGGTCGCCACCTCCATGCGGGGCACCCTGCTGACCATGCACAGCAGCTTTTCGGGTCTGATCACCCAAATGGCCCAGATGACCGACACGGCGAGCGCGATGGGACAGGCCTTCGACGCGTCGCGCAGCGGGGACTACTTCTACCTGCCGCCGGAAGCCTTCCAGAACCCGGACTTTCAGCGTGGCCTGAAGCTGTTCCTGTCGCCCGATGGCAAGGCCGCGCGGTTCATCATCACCCACGACGCGGACCCGGCCACCCCCAAGGGCATTGCGGCGGTGACGCCCGAACTCAACGCGGCGCATCAGGCGGTGAAGGGCACGGCCCTGACCGACGCCCGGTTCTACCTCGCCGGGACGGCGGCCATCTACCGGGACATCCAGTCGGGGTCGCACTACGACCTGCTGATCGTGGGAATCGCCGCGCTGACGCTGATCTTCGTCGTGATGGTGATGATCACGCGGGCGCTGGTCGCATCGCTGGTCATCGTCGGCACGGTCCTGCTGTCGCTCGGCGCGGCGTTCGGCCTCTCGGTGCTGGTGTGGCAACACATCCTGGGCCTCGAATTGAACTGGATCGCGCCGGTGTTCGGGCTGATCATCCTGCTAGCTGTCGGGTCGGACTACAACCTGCTGCTGGTGTCGCGTTTCCAGGAGGAGATCGGCGCCGGACTGAAGACCGGCATCATCCGCTCGATGGGGGAGACCGGGGGCGTCGTCACCGCGGCCGGCCTGGTGTTCGCGTTCACCATGATGTCCATGGCCGCCAGTGACCTGCGGTCGATCGGCCAGGCGGGCAGCACGATCGGGCTTGGCCTGTTGTTCGACACGCTAATCGTGCGGTCGCTGATGACGCCGTCCATCGCGGCGCTGCTCGGCCGCTGGTTCTGGTGGCCCCTGAAAGTCCGTCCGCGCCCGGCCAGCACCATGCTGCGGCCCTTCGGACCGCGCCGGCTGGTGCGCTCACTGCTGCTCGGCGAGGACGCTGACGCGCCCACCGCTCCGCGCGCAGCGCGCCGCCCGGAGGACCGGCAGGCAGAGCCCGTGTCCGCCGGACGAGTAGCTGTTCAGCCGGGGTAGTGTCGCGGGGTGAACACTTGGTCGCCGGAATCGCTTGCGTACCATTGGGTTTGGGAAGATCCGACGATGAGCAGGCACCGCATGTCCACGTCGGCGGGATCAAGATCGGCCAGGCGCACCACGCGGACGTCCTCGTCGGGTCCCGACACGTTGCGGCCGATCACCACCGGCGTGCCCGGTTCCCGATGCGCCAGCAACAGGTCGCGCATCGCGCCTACCTGCCAGGTGCGGGTCTTGGAGGCCGGGTTGTAGATGGCCAAGACCAGGTCGGCGGCGGCCGCGGCGGCCACGCGCTCCGCGATCACTTCCCACGGCTTGAGCCGATCGGACAGCGAGATCACCGCGTAGTCGTGCCCGAGCGGAGCGCCGACGCGGCTGGCCACGGCCTGCGCCGCGGTCATCGCCGGGATCACCCGGATCCGCACGCCGGGCCACTGCTTGGCCTCCTCCAGAACGGCGGTGGCCATCGCGAAGACCCCCGGATCGCCGGACGACACCACCGCCACGGCATTCCCTTGCTCGGCCAGGGCGCAGGCCAGCCGCGCCCGGGCGGGCTCGTCGGTGTTGTCGCTGGGATGACGGCGCTGGCCGTCGCGCACGGGGACGCGGTTCAGGTAGCCGTGGTAGCCGATGAGGTCGGTCGCGGCGGCCAGCTCCCGCCGGCTCTGCGGCGTCATCCAGTCGGCGTCGCCCGGACCCAGCCCCACCACCGCGACGGTGCCGACGGTGGTCCGCCGATCGCGCCGACGGCCGCCGGGCAGCATGGCCAGCGAGAAGTACGGCACACCGGTCTCGTCGACGTCCGCGGCGGGCAGGACGCGCTGGCCGGCCGTGCTCGCGCGCTCGACGTAGAACGCGTCGTCGAGCTGCCCGGACGCCGAAAGCGCTTCCCGCACATTGTGATACGAGCGGCCCAGTTTGAGCACCACGGCGGCGTCCGCGTCGGCGAGCCGGCGGGTCAGCTCGGCAACGGGCAGGGTGCCGGGCAGGACCGAGAGCACCTCGTCGCCGGCCACCAGCGGCGCCGCGATCGCCGCGGAGGCGGCGCTCACCGACGTCACGCCCGGCACGATCACGGCGTCGAACCGCTCGGTCAGGCGGGTGTGCAGGTGCATGTAGGAGCTGTAGAACAGCGGGTCGCCCTCGGCCAGCAGCGCGACGTCGCGGCCGGCGTCGAGGTGCGCGGCGATCCGCCCGGTGGCGTCGGCGTAGAAGTCCTCCAGCGCGCCGGCGTATCCGCCGGGATGATCGGTGCCCTCGGTAGTGACCGGATAGACGAGGTGTTCCTCGATCTGGCCGGGCCGCAGGTACGGTTCGGCGATCCCGCGCGCGATGCTGCGGCCGTGCCGGGCGCTGTGATAGGCCACCACGTCCGCCGCGCCGATCACCCGTGCGGCCTTGACCGTCACTAGCTCCGGGTCACCCGGCCCCAGCCCGACCCCATAGAGGGTGCCCCGCTGGGTCATTCCCGCTCACTCGCGATCGCGTTGACGGCGGCGGCGGCCATGGCGCTGCCGCCGCGACGGCCCCGCACCACCAGGTAAGCCATCCCGCGCGGCCGGTCGATGAGTTCCTGCTTGGACTGTGCCGATCCGACGAACCCGACCGGGCCGCCGAGCACAGCGGCCGGCGGGGCGACGCCGTCGTCGAGGAGCTCGAGCAGGCGGAACAGCGCGGTGGGCGCGTTGCCGATGGCCAGCACCGCGCCGGGTAGCCGGTCGGCCCACAGGTCGATGGCCGCCGCCGAGCGGGTGGTGTGGCGCAGCGCGGCCTGCTCGGGCGCGCGCGGGTCGGCCACCAGCGACACCACCTCGTTGTCGGCCGGCAGACGGGCTGCGGTGATCCCGGCGGCCACCATCGACGAATCGCACAGCACCGGCGCGCCCGCGCGCAGGGCGGCGCCGGCCCGCACGACGACGTCGTCGGTGTAGGCGACATGCTCGGCGACATCGATCTGCCCGCAGGTGTGGATCAGCCGGACCACGACCCGCGCGACGTCGCCGGGGAACCGGGTCAGGTCCGCTTCGGCGCGAATGGCCGCGAACGACTGCCGGTAGATTTCGGCCGCGTCGCGGATGTAGTCGAGCACCCGCTCACCCTAAAGGCTGGTCGTCGCGCCTCCGATATCCCCGTCCCGTAGCGACCAGCACCTCACCGGCAGGCGGGCTGCCGCAGGCGCGCTCGCAGCCGACGAAGTGGCGGTGCACCGGGGCCGGGGGGTCCTGGGGGTCCAGCGCCCGCGCGGCGTCGGCGCGCACGTCAGCGACCGAATGCGCGCAACCGGGGCTGCCGGTGCAGGCGCTGACGCCCAGCCACGGGGAGTTCTCGTCGAAGATCAGGCCCAACGGCGCGAGCACCCGCAGCGCTACGTCCGCGACGCCCTCGTCGAGGTCGCACAGCAGCACCGACCGCCACGGCGTAATCACCAGCGGGGCCTCGACGGCGGCCAGGTATTCGGCCACCCGCGCCGGGAGCACCCCCAGCGGCACCGCGGCGCCCAGCGTGACGCCGCCGTCGTCCTGGTCGATCCATCCGACGGGGCCCCGGGTGACCGGCGGGAAGGGCGTCGCGCTCAATTCGGCGCCGAGCAGGACGCTGCGCACATCGTCCAATTCCGTTACCCGCCAAGCTCTTCCGCGTGCGGCGACGAACCGCACCGCGACATCGGTCATCGCCTCGACCACCTCGCCGGGCGCCAATCGGACCCCGGTGTCGCGCCCGGCCAGCAGCAGGGCGCAGCCGTCGTCGAGCACGTGCGCGCCGACGTCGGCCCGCAACCCGGAGACGTCGGCGCGTCCGTCGTCGAGGCTGAACCAGAACCGGCCGCCCAGTCCCGCGAGCCGGGGTTCGGCGCGGACCGCCGCGTCCAGTTCGCCGACCCATCCGCGAACGTCGCGCTTTCCGCCGGACCGACCGGTCAGCGGCGACGCGACGATGTTGCGGACGCGTTCGTGCGTCACCGACGGCAGCAAACCGGCGGTCGCGATCGCTTCGGCGGCCGTGGTCGTGTCAGTGAGGCCGCGCAATTGCAGGTTGCCGCGCGCGGTCAGCTCGAGCGTTCCCGAGCCCAGCTCGGCCGAGACCCGGGCGAGCGCGGCCAGCTGGGCGGCGGTGATCATGCCGCCGGGCAAGCGGACTCGCGCCAGCGCGCCGTCCGCGGCCTGATGCACCTGCAGCGCGCCCGGGCACGCGTCGGTGTCGCGCGATCTGGCCATGAGTCCACGGTACGGCCCGGCACGGGAATTCGGGACTTGACCGGGGACGCCGCGGCGGTAACGTCTGGACAGGCAGCAAACAGAATCGGGTGGTTGTCATGACGCAAAAGCGCCCAGTGCAAGTCGCAATCATCGGCGCCGGGATGTCGGGCCTGTGCATGGCGGCCAAGCTGCAAGACGCCGGCATCGACTCGTTCACCATCTTCGAGAAGGCCGACGAAGTCGGCGGAACCTGGCGCGACAACACCTATCCCGGTCTCACCTGCGACGTCCCGTCACGCTATTACTCCTACTCGTTTCGCCCGAACCCCGGCTGGTCGCACCTGCTGCCGCCGGGGCCGGAGATCCAGGACTACTTCCGACGGGTGGCCGACGAACGCGGTATTCGCCGTCATATTCGGTTCGGCGCCAACGTAACTCGGGCCAGCTACGACGGCGAGCACTGGCGGCTCACCACCGCCGGCGGCGAGGAAGCGTTCGACGTGCTGATCACCGCGACCGGGGTGCTCCGGGTACCGCGCTACCCGGACATCGCCGGACGCGATACGTTCGCCGGCCCCAGCTTCCACTCGTCGCGCTGGGACCACTCGATCTCGCTGCCGGACAAGAGGATCGGCCTGATCGGCACCGGTTCGACCGGTGTGCAGATCATCGCCGAGCTCGGGGGCGCGGTGAAACAGCTCAAGATCTTCCAGCGCACGGCGCAATGGATCTACCCGATGCCCAACCCGCGCTACTCGCGGCTAACCCGCGCGGCGCTGTCCCGCTGGCCCCGGCTCAACGCGGTGGGCTACCGGTTCTGGGGGTGGGTCTTCCGGCAGACGTTCGGGCGCGCCCCCATCCGTCCCGGGTGGCAGCGGCGTCTGACGCAGGCCGAGTGCCGCTGGAACCTCCGGCTGTCGGTGCGTGACCCCGAACTGCGCGCCAAGCTCACCCCGAACGACCAGCCGATGTGCAAGCGGCAGATCATGGCCGGCCGTTTCTACCGGTCGGTGCAGCAGCCCGGCGTCGAGGTCATCACCGACGCGATCGACCACATCGAGCCCCGAGGCGTGGTGACCGCCGACGGCACGCTGCACGAGCTGGACTTGCTGGTCTACGCGACCGGCTTCGACGCGCGGGCCTACGTGCGCCCGATGGAAATCATCGGGGAGGGCGGGCTCACGTTGGACGAGGCGTGGGCCGACGGACCGACGGCGTACCGCTCGATCGCGGTGCCGCGATTTCCCAACCTCTTCATGCTGATGGGGCCGCATTCGCCGATCGGCAACCAATCGCTGATACCGATCGCCGAGGACCAGGCCGACTACGCGATGTGGTGGATCGAGCGGCTACGCGACGGTACGGTAAGCGCCGCCGCGCCGACTGAGGCGGCCACCAAGGAATACAACGAGGCCATGAAAGCCGCGATGCCGCAGACCATCTGGGTCACCGGCTGCAACAGCTGGTACCTCGGCAAGGACGGGCTGCCCGAACTGTTCCCCTGGACGCCGGAAACCCACCACGAGCTGTTGCGTCAACCGGAACTCGCCGACTTCGACGTGCGCACCGCCTGAGGATCATCGCGCCGAGCGTGCAGTGGCGGCGACATTTCGCCGATTCTTTCGCGCTCATTACACGCTCGGCGCGACCATCCGCGCACAAGTGCGGATTGAGCACGCCGCAACCTGGGCACACGAGTGCCCGTGCAGACGCTGGAGTACGCGCCGGGGCGGCTGGTCGATGTCTACGGCGAGGCGTCGCGGCCCACGGTCCTGCTGTGGCACGGCATGCAGACCGACGCGCGTGCCGCGGTCGGACCGCTGGCCCAGCGAACCCGCGCTGCGCGTGGCCGCCGAGGTCGCCGAGCGCATCGCGGCGACGCTGCGGTACGAATGATGGGTGGCTGACCCGACCATCCTGCTGCTCTCGACCTCCGACACGGACCTGATCAGCGCCCGTTCAAGCGGCAAGAACTACCGGTGGGCCAACCCGTCGCGCCTGTCCGACGAGGAACTGCCGGACCTGCTCACCGGCGTCGACGTCGTGGTGGTGCGCATCCTCGGCGGCTACCGCGCCTGGCAGACCGGCATCGACACCGTCGTCGCCAGCGGCGTGCCGACCGTGCTGGTCAGCGGCGAACAGGCCGCCGATGCCGAGTTGACCGGCCTGTCCACGCTCGCGGCCGGCATCGCGGTCCAGGCGCACATCTACCTGGCCCACGGCGGCGTGGAGAACCTCCGCCAGCTGCACGCGTTCCTGTCCGACACGGTGCTGATGACGGGCTTCGGGTTCAGCCCCCCGGCGGTCACGCCGACGTGGGGCGAGTTGGAGCGGCCGGATGCCGGCGCCCCCGACGGCCCCGCCATCGCCGTGCTCTACTACCGCGCCCAGCAGCTCGCCGGCAACACCGCCTACATTGAAGCGCTCTGCCGCGCGATCGAACAGGCCGGCGGGCGGGCGCTGCCCGTCTACTGCGCGTCGCTGCGCACCGCCGAACCCGCGCTGCTGCAACGGCTCGGCGACGCCGACGCCATGGTGGTCACCGTGCTGGCCGCCGGGGGCCTGAAACCCGCGACCGCGTCGGCCGGTGGCGAGGACGACAACTGGAACGTCGAACACCTTGCGGCCCTGGACGTCCCGATCCTGCAGGGCCTGTGCCTCACCAGCCCGCGCGCCCAATGGGCCGCCAACGACGACGGCCTCAGCCCGCTCGACGTCGCCACCCAGGTGGCGGTGCCGGAGTTTGACGGCCGCATCATCACGGTCCCCTTCTCGTTCAAGGAGATCGACGACGACGGGCTGATCTCCTACGTCGCCGACCCCGAACGTTGCGCGCGGGTGGCCGGGCTGGCGGTCCGGCACGCCCGGCTGCGCCACGTCGCGCCGGCGGACAAGCGGGTGGCGATGGTGTTTTCGGCGTACCCCACCAAACACGCCCGCATCGGCAACGCGGTCGGGCTGGACACCCCGGCCAGCGCGGTCGCGCTGCTGCGCGCGATGAGCGAGCGCGGGTACCGGGTGGGCGATGTGCCCGGAGTCGAGGCGGGCGACGGCGACGCGCTGATCCACGCGCTGATCGAACGGGGTGGCCAGGATCCCGACTGGCTCACCTCGGAGCAGTTGTCCGGCAATCCGATCCGTGTTTCCGCCAAGGACTACCGGGATTGGTTTGCCACCCTGCCGGCCGAGCTCACCGACGCGGTGACCGAGCACTGGGGGCCGCCGCCCGGCGAGCTGTTCGTCGACCGCGGCAATCACGCCGACGGCGAAATCGTCATCGCCGCAATCCAATCGGACAACCTGGTGTTGATGGTGCAGCCGCCCCGCGGCTTCGGCGAGAACCCCGTCGCGATCTACCACGATCCGGACCTGCCGCCCAGCCACCACTACCTGGCCGCCTACCATTGGGTCGACGCCGGGTTCGGGGCGCACGCGGTGGTGCACCTGGGCAAGCACGGCAACCTGGAATGGCTGCCGGGCAAGACGCTTGGGATGTCCGCGGCCTGCGGTTCCGACGCGGCGCTGGGCAACCTGCCACTGATCTACCCGTTTCTGGTCAATGACCCCGGCGAGGGCACCCAGGCCAAGCGGCGCGCGCACGCCGTGCTCGTCGACCACCTCATCCCGCCGATGGCGCGCGCCGAAACCTACGGTGACATCGCCCGTTTGGAGCAGCTCCTCGACGAGCACGCCAACGTGGCCGCGCTCGACCCCGCCAAGCTGCCCGCGATCCGCCAACAGATCTGGACGCTGATCCGGGCGGCGAAGATGGACCACGACCTCGGGCTCACCGAACGGCCCGAGGAGGACTCGTTCGACGACATGCTGCTGCATGTCGATGGCTGGCTCTGCGAGATCAAGGACGTCCAGATCCGCGACGGGCTGCACATCCTGGGGCAACAGCCCACCGGCGATGCCGAATTGGACCTCGTCCTGGCGATCCTGCGGGCCCGCCAGCTGTTCGGTGGCGAACACGCCCTTCCCGGCCTGCGCCAGGCGCTGGGGCTGGCCGAGGACGGCACGGACGAACGGACGTCCGTCGACGACGCCGAGGCCGCCGCGCGCGAACTCGTCGCGGCGTTGCAGGCCGGCGGCTGGGACCCCGACGCCGCGGACCGTCTCACCGATAACCCCGCGGTGGCCGCGGTGCTGCGGTTCGCGGCCACGGAGGTGGTGCCCCGGCTGGCCGGCACGGCCTCGGAAATCGATCAGGTGCTGCGCGCCCTGGACGGCCACTTCGTTCCCGCCGGCCCGTCGGGCTCGCCGCTGCGCGGCCTGGTCAATGTGCTTCCCACCGGGCGCAACTTCTACTCCGTCGACCCCAAGGCCGTCCCGTCGCGGCTCGCCTGGGAAGCCGGTGTGGCGCTGGCGGACTCGCTGCTTGCCCGCTACCGCGACGACCACGGGCGGTGGCCGCAGTCGGTGGGTTTGTCGGTGTGGGGCACCTCGGCCATGCGTACGGCCGGCGACGACATCGCCGAAGTCCTTGCGCTGCTGGGGGTTCGACCGGTCTGGGACGACGCGTCACGCCGGGTCGTGGACCTCGCTCCGATCCCGCTGGCGGAGCTGGGCCGCCCGCGCATCGACGTCACCGTGCGGATCTCGGGCTTCTTCCGCGACGCCTTCCCGCACGTGGTAACCATGCTCGACGATGCGGTGCGGCTGGTCGCCGACCTCGACGAGCCCGCCGCCGACAACTACGTGCGCGCGCACGCCCAGGCCGACCTCGCCCAGCACGGCGACCAACGGCGTTCCACCACAAGGATATTCGGATCGAAACCGGGAACCTACGGGGCGGGCCTGCTGCAGCTGATCGACAGCCGCAACTGGCGCGACGATGCCGACCTGGCGCAGGTGTACACCGCCTGGGGTGGATTCGCCTACGGGCGCGACCTGGACGGCCGCGAGGCGGTCGACGACATGAACCGCCAGTACCGGCGCATCGCGGTGGCCGCCAAGAACACCGACACCCGCGAGCACGACATCGCCGACTCCGACGACTACTTCCAATACCACGGCGGGATGGTGGCCACCGTGCGCGCGCTCACCGGTCAAGCGCCCGCCGCCTACATCGGCGACAACACCCGGCCCGACGCCATCCGCACCCGCACGCTGTCGGAGGAGACCGCGCGGGTGTTCCGCGCCCGCGTCGTCAACCCGCGCTGGATGGCGGCGATGCGCCGGCACGGCTACAAGGGTGCCTTCGAGATGGCGGCGACGGTCGACTACCTCTTCGGCTACGACGCGACCGCCGGGGTGATGGCCGACTGGATGTATGAGCGGCTCACCGAGAGCTACGTCCTGGACCCCGAGAACCGCAAGTTCATGGCCGAATCCAACCCGTGGGCCCTGCACGGCATGGCCGAACGGCTGCTGGAGGCCGCCGGCCGGGGCATGTGGGCCCAACCGGAGCCGGCGACGCTGGACGGGCTGCGGCAGGCGCTGCTGGAAACCGAGGGCGACCTGGAGGGCTGACGCGGGATCGCCGATTCGGCGTAGGTTGACACCGTGACGCCCACCTTCGCCGACCTCGCGAAATCGCGATACATCCTGCTGACCACGTTCACCAAGGACGGCCGGCCCAAGCCGACCCCGATCTGGGCGGCCTTGGACAACGCGAGCGGCGACCGGCTCCTGGTCATCACCGGAGAAAAGTCGTGGAAGGTCAGGCGGATCCGCAACGCTTCGCGGGTCACCCTGGCCACCTGCACGATGCGCGGCCAGGCCACCAGCGAGCCCGTGGAGGGCACCGCGACGATCCTCGACAAGTCGCAGACCGGCCTCGTCTATGACGCGATCGGCAAGCGGTACGGCGTCGTCGGCAAGGTGTTCAACTTCTTCAGCAAGCTGCGCGGCGGCATGGACGACAACGTCGGCCTCGAGCTGCGGGTGGCCGCCGGCTGAGTCAGGCCGGCGCGCCCAGGTGCTCGCCGAAGAATGCGAACACCCGGTCCCAGGCGTCCTCGGTGGCCGCACGGTCGTAGCCGAACCCGGCGATCCGGGCCAGCGGCTGGCCCGGTATGTCGTTGGCGAAGCTGTGCCCGACGCCGGGATAGACCTTGATGTCGGCGGTGATGTTGTTGCGCGCGGTCGCTTCTCGCAGGCGTTCCGGGGCGCCGCGGCCAAGCGGGTCGCGGCCGCCGAAGCTGGCCACGATCGGGCACGCCCCACCCAGCGTCTCGCTGAGGTGGCGGGGCAGGGGAGTGCCGTAGAACGGAGCCGACGCGCCAAACCCCTTGGGCGACATGACAAGTGCGTACTGGCCGCCCATGCAGAACCCGGCGATGCCGACACGCCCGCTGCACTCCGGCATGGCGAGCAGGTGATCGCGGGTGGCCAGGATGTCATCCAGGGCGCGGCCCCGCTGGGTCATCAACTCGCGCATCACGCGGCTGACGCAGCGGATCCGGCCGCCGCGGGAGTACAGGTTCGGCGTGACCGCGACATAACCCGCCCGGGCGATGCGATCGTTGGTCGCCTGCTTGTCCGGCCCGTAACCGATCAAGTCGTGGATCACCACCACGCCCGGCCACGGGCCCGTCCCCGTTGGGGCGTTCAGCAGCGCATCGATCGGCCCTTCCGAGGTGTTGATCTGAATCGTTGTCATAGCGTCATCTAACTGCAGCCTCGCCGGGCGCCACCAGGGGAACTCGGGGCTGGCCCGCGGACGTTGGCGTGACATGGTTTGGCGGCTGTTTCTCCTTTATGCCCTCGTCGAGCTCACGGTGGTCGTCGCGCTGGTGTCGACGGTCGGGTGGGGTTGGACCCTGCTCGTGTTGTTGGCCACCGGCCTGCTCGGATGGGGCATCGTCGCGCCGATGGCCGGCACGCACCTGATCCACCGGATCGGGCAGTTGCGGTCCGGGCTGAGCGAACGACGGACGCTGGCGAGCGACGGCGCCATGCTCACCCTCGCCATGGGACTGGTCATGGTGCCCGGCATCGTCACCACCGCGCTCGGCCTGCTGCTGCTGGCCCCTCCCGTGCGCGCGGTCGCGGCCCCCGCCCTGGCGTCCCTCGCCGTCCGCGGCCTGCGCGGGCGCGTCCCGATGGTCACCTACGCGACCGCCTTCGCGACCGCGTCCCGGCGCGGCGACGTCGGGGACCGTCGCGACTACATCGACGGCGAAGTCATCGACGTGTACGACACCGAGCCGCCCGCCCTGCCGGATCGGTCTGCGGGCCGCCCCTGACGGGTGGACCCCGTAGTTTTGGCCTGTGAGCCCCATCGAGACGAGAGCCGAGACCACCCTGCTGGTCAACGGGCGGGTGCATAGCCCGGCTCACCCCGACGCGACCGCGATGGCGGTGCGCGGCGACGCGGTCGTCTGGCTTGGCAGCGACGACGTCGGCCGGGGTCAGTTTCCGGGCGCCGGCGTCGAAGACCTGCAGGGCGCGTTCGTCGCGCCCGGATTCGTGGACAGCCACGTCCACGTCAGCGCCATCGGGTTGACGCTCAGTGGGCTGGACCTCCGCCCGGCGCGGTCGCGCGGCCAGTGCCTGCAGATGCTGGCCGACCACGCGGCCGCCCATCCGGACCGGCCGGTGTGGGGACACGGCTGGGACGAATCGGGGTGGCCCGAGAACTCGCCGCCGACCACCGCCGACCTCGACGTAGCGCTCGGCGACCGGCCCGCCTACCTGACCCGCGTCGACGTCCACTCCGCGCTCGCCTCGACGGCGCTGCGGCGGCTGGCCCCGGACCTGCCGGCGGCTGCCGGCTTCAGCGCCGAGGGGCCGCTGGCCGGCGACGCCCATCACCTGGTGCGCGCCGTCGCCCGCGAACTGCTAACGCCGGAGCAACTCGCCGACGCCCGGACCGCGGCGCTGGACGCGGCCGCCGCTTCCGGGATCGTCGCTGTGCACGAATGCGCCGGCCCGGAGATCGGCGGCCTCGAGGACTGGCGGTGCCTGCGCGCCGTCGATCACGGCGTCGAGGTCATCGGTTACTGGGGCGAGGCGGTGACCACCGCCGAACAGGCCCGCGCCTTGCTCGACGAGACGGGCGCGCGGGGGTTGGCCGGCGACCTATTCGTCGACGGCGCGCTTGGTTCCCGCACCGCCTGGCTGCACGAGCCCTACGCCGACGCCCCCGACCGCGTCGGCGCCTGCTACCTGGACCCCGACGCCGTGGAGGCCCATGTGCGGGCATGCACGACGGCCGGGGTGACCGCCGGCTTCCACGTGATCGGCGACGCCGCCGTCTCGGCCGCGGTCGCCGCGTTCGAGCGGGTCGTCGACGACCTGGGCGTGGTGCCCGTGGCCCGCTGCGGGCACCGTCTCGAGCACCTGGAGATGGTCAGCGCCGAGCAGGCCGCCAAGCTCGGCGCCTGGGGTGTCATCGCGAGCGTCCAACCCAACTTCGACGCCCTGTGGGGCGGTGCCGACGGCATGTATGCGCGGCGGCTGGGCGCCGAACGAGGCCACCGGCTCAATCCGCTCGCGCTGTTAGCATCCCAAGGCGTGCCCCTCGCGCTCGGTACGGACGCCCCCGTGACAGGCCTCGACCCGTGGGCGAGTGTGCGCGCGGCGGCCAACCACCGCACCCCCGGCAGCGCCGTCTCGGCGCGCGCCGCGTTCGCGGCCGCCACCCGGGGCGGCTGGCGGGCGGCGGGCATTCGCGACGGGAAAGCGGGCACCCTGGTTCCCGGCGCGCCCGCCTCCTATGCCGTGTGGGACGTCGGGCCCCTCGAGGTCAGCGCCCCCCGAGACGGGGTTCAGCGGTGGTCCACCGATCCGCGCTCACGGGTCCCGGCCCTGCCGGCGCTCGGCCCGACGGACGCCCTACCGCGGTGCCTGCGCACGGTGCACCGGGGCGCGGTGATCCATGGCTAGCGAATGGCTGTCGGGACGTACCGGCGCCGCCGAGAACGACGACGAGCCCGGGGACGATGGCTTGCCGACCGGCCCGGACGCCGACCCCATCAGCGAGGAGGCCGAGTCCGAACGTGACGAGGAACCCGCCGAGGTCCGCGTCGCGGAGGCCGCCGACGCCGAGAAACCCGAGGGAGCCGCGGCGCGGGCGCGGCCCGCCACCGCGGGGCTCGGGGCCGCGGCGATCGCCCGGCTGCCCGGGGCATGGGCCGGGCTGCGGCCGCGCCTGCCACGGTTGGTGGTGGCCGTTGCGGCCGGCTTGCTGCTGTGCGCCAGCTTCCCGCCGCTGAACTGGTGGTGGGCGGCCGTCGTCGCCGCCGCCCTGCTCGCGTGGGTGCTCATCCACCGTGCCACGACAATCGCCGGCGGCTTGGGCTACGGCTTTCTGTTCGGGCTGGCGCTGTATGTCCCGCTCCTGCCCTGGATCAGCAACCTGGTCGGCGCCGCGCCCTGGCTGGCGCTGTCGACGATGTGTGCGCTGTTCCCCGCCCTCTTCGGTCTGTTCGCGGTCGTGGTGCGGCGCCTGCCCGGGTGGCCTGTCTGGTTCGCGCTGGTGTGGGCGGGTCAGGAATGGCTGAAGTCCATCCTCCCGTTCGGCGGGTTCCCCTGGGGGCAGGTGGCGTTCGGTCAGGCGCGGGGCCCGTTGCTGCCGCTCGTGCAGCTCGGCGGCGTGGCGCTGCTGTCCACCGCGATCATGCTGGTCGGGTTCAGCGTGGCGGCGATCGGCCTGGAGATCGCGAAATGGTGGAACACCGAGCACCGGGCCCGGCCTGACACCGGCGCGGGGGCCGCGACACCGCCGCCCGCCGTGGTGCTGCCCGGCGTGTGCATCTGCCTGGTGATGCTCGCTGCCATCGTCGTCTGGCCCCAGGTGCGGCACGCGGGCATGGGCAACGGCGGGGAACAGTCGGTCACGGTCGCCGCCGTACAGGGCAACGTGCCGCGGTTGGGCCTGGATTTCAACGCCCAACGCCGCGCCGTCTTGGACAACCACGTCCGGGAGACCCTGCGCCTGGCCGAGGACGTGCGCGCCGGCGTCGCCCCCCAACCGCAGTTCGTGATCTGGCCCGAGGACTCGTCGGACGTCGACCCGCTGGCCAACCCCGACGCCGCACAGCAGATCGCGCAGGCCGCGGCGGCGATCGGAGCGCCGATCCTCATCGGCACGGTGCTCGACGTCCCGGGACGCCCCCCGCAGGACCCGGCGTATACCAACACCGTCATCGTGTGGAACCCGGCGACGGGCCCCGCCGACCGTCACGACAAGCAGATCGTGCAGCCGTTCGGTGAGTACCTGCCGATGCCGTGGCTCTTCAAGCACCTGTCGAGCTACGCCGACCGGGCCGGCCGCATGGTGCCCGGCGCCGGCAGCGGCGTCGTGCACATCGCGGGCGTCCCGGTCGGGGTGGCCACGTGCTGGGAAGTGATCTTCGACCGCGCCCCGCGCCAGGCGGTCCGCAACGGCGCGCAGTTGCTGGCCGTGCCGAGCAACAACGCCACCTTCAATAAGGAAATGAGCGAACAGCAACTCGCGTTCGCGCAGGTGCGCGCCGTCGAGCACGACCGCTACGTGGTGGTGGCGGGCACCACCGGGATCAGTGCGGTCATCGCGCCGGACGGCGCCGAGCTGGTGCGGACCGACTTCTTCCAGCCGGCCTACCTCGACATCCAGGTGCGCCTGAAGACGAAGCTGACGCCGGCGACCCGCTGGGGGCCGATCGTCCAGTGGGCCCTGGTGGCGGCGGCCGCGGGGGCCATCCTGGCCGGGATACGGCACAATAGGTCTTTCTCGGGTTCCTCCTCGGGGTCTTTCCCGGGGCGGTTCCCGTGGCCGATTCGTCGCAAGTCCCGGGACGACGCTGAGGACGCAGGTGCCCCGCCCGACCAACCGCGCGACGGCGACGGCGTCGCGGAGACCGCGAACGGCACCGCGCCCGACGAGGGCGGCGCGGACGACGTGCGCGGGACTCCGCCCGACGGAGGCCTTGAGACTGGCCTGGAGACCATGCAAGACAGCCCGCCCGAGGAGGGCGGCCGACCCGATGTCGGGCGACACAGAGGAGCTACATGACCAGCGGCAAGCCGGAACCCCTGATTCCGGGCGGCGTCCATAACCAGCCCAGCCAGCGGACTTTGGTGATCATCCCCACCTACAACGAGCGGGAGAACCTGCCGGTGATCCACCGCCGGCTCAAGGAAGCGTGCCCCAACGTCCACCTGCTGATCGTCGACGACAGCAGCCCCGACGGCACCGGCGAACTCGCCGACGAACTGGCGGCGGCCGATCCGGGCCGCACGCACGTCATGCATCGGACCGCCAAGGACGGCCTGGGCGCGGCCTACCTGGCCGGCTTCGCCTGGGGTCTGAGCCACGACTACTCGGTGCTCGTCGAGATGGACGCCGACGGCAGCCACGCCCCCGAGCAGCTGCACCTGCTACTCGACGCCGTCGACGCCGGCGCGGACCTGGCCATCGGTTCGCGCTACGTCGAGGGCGGCAACGTCCGCAACTGGCCGTGGCGGCGCTGGGCCCTGTCGTGGACGGCGAACACTTACGCGCGGCTGGCGCTCGGCATCGGTGTGCACGACATCACCGCCGGCTACCGCGCCTACCGCCGCGAGGTCCTCGAGGCGATCGGGCTGGACGCGGTGGACTCGAAGGGCTACTGCTTCCAGATCGACCTGACGTGGCGCACCGTCTGCAACAGGTTCACCATCGTCGAGGTGCCGATCACCTTCACCGAGCGGGAGCTTGGTGTCTCCAAGATGAGCGGATCGAACATCCGTGAGGCGCTGGCGAAGGTCACCCGATGGGGCGTCGAGGGGCGGCTCAACCGGGTGCGAGCCGCCCGCGCTCACGCATAGGCGGCGTCAGCCGCGGCGGCGGGTCCTGATGATCTCGAGGCGCTCCTTGAGCAGTTCCTCGAGCTCCTCGACCGAGCGGCGCTCCAGCAACATGTCCCAGTGCGTCCGCGGCGGCTTGACCTTCTTCGGCTCGGGCAGGTCACCCTCGAGCAGGGTGCCCTCCATGCCGTTGCGGCACAGCCACGTGCCCGGGATCTCGGCGTCGTCGGCGAACGGGACCTCGAACTCCTCGCCGTTCTCGGTGCGGTACCGCGCGATCTGGCGCGGCGCGAGGTCGTGGTTGCGGTCGGTCTCGTAGCTCACGGCCCCAAGGCGACTGCCTCTCAAGACGCGATCAGCCATGTGTGCTACTCCTCTAGGTCTTTTGAGCCAGATGGCTCGGCATTGCAGATCTTCGTTAGGCCAACGTTACGACGCCCTGGGTAGTTCCCCAGAAACGAGCGGTGTGTGCGACGCGACCATTGATGATACCGGGATCGCGAAGCGCTCCGGCTAAAGTCGGCGACGTGACCCGCCGCGCCCAGCCCCAGCCATGCCGTTGGTGTGGTCGCGACGTGAGCGACGCCGGGACGGGGCGTCGCCGTCAATACTGCCGACAGTCGTGCCGGCAGCGGGCCTACGAACAGCGGGCCTCCTTCAACCGCGCGGGAGCGGGCGACCTGCCCGCCGATGCGGTGGTGTTGTCGGCCGACGACGCCGCCGACCTGTCGGACCGCGTCTACCAGGTCCGATGCGCGGCGGAAGACGTCGCCACCGCGCTCGACGAGGGGGCGGCCGCGGTCGAACTCCGCGAACTGTGCGACGTGCTGATTCGCGCCGCCCGCGCCGCCGACGGTTGGCGCAGGGCGGGTGTCTGACCCGGTCGCGCCGCAGCCCTCATGCGCATCACCACCGTCGAACCGGGGCCGGGTACAGTCGCGCCATGGACGACAGGCCGGGTGCCCGCAGGGCTGCGCGCAGGGCGCACCGCCCGTTCCGCGTTCTCGAGCCGGTCCTCCTCTAGCAGCTGGGAGCATCGGGCGTTTTGAAATCGTGCCGGAGTTGGCGATACTCACCAGCGAACTTGCGTCGAAGAGCAGCACGGCGCTCGTCTCCGCGACGGCATCGCCACGTGCCGCAAATTCCGTGACTCGGCGAGGTCCGCACCCGGCGTTAGCAGGCGGCCAAGTTAGGCGAGGGTTAGGCGAGGTTACTGATGGTTGATCAACTCCAGCATGCGACCGAAGCGCTGCGCAAGGCGCTGGTCCAGGTGGAACGCCTGAAGCGCACCAATCGGGCGCTGCTGGAGCGGGCGAGCGAGCCGATCGCCATCGTCGGTATGTCCTGCCGCTTCCCGGGCGGAGTCGACTCCCCGGAGGGCCTCTGGCAGATGGTTGCCGACGGCCGCGACGTGATGTCGGATTTCCCCACCGACCGCGGCTGGGACCTCGCCGGCCTGTTCGACCCTGATCCCGACGCGCGCCACAAGTCGTACGCCCGCACCGGCGGTTTCGTTGACGGGGTCGCCGACTTCGACCCCGGCTTCTTCGGCATCGCGCCCAGCGAGGCGCTGGCGATGGATCCCCAGCACCGGATGCTGCTGGAGTTGTCGTGGGAGGCGTTGGAGCGGGCGGGAATTGACCCGACGGGGCTGCGGGGCAGCGCCACCGGCGTCTTCGCCGGGCTCATCGTTCAGGGCTACGGCATGTTGGCCGAGGAGATCGAGGGGTACCGGCTGACCGGCATGACCTCCAGCGTGGCGTCGGGCCGGGTGTCGTATGTGTTGGGGTTGGAGGGGCCGGCGGTTTCGGTGGACACGGCGTGTTCGTCGTCGTTGGTGGCGTTGCACATGGCGGTGCAGTCGCTGCGGTCCGGTGAGTGTGACCTGGCGCTTGCCGGCGGCGCGACCGTCAACGCCACGCCGACGGTCTTCGTCGAATTCAGCCGCCACCGCGGGCTGGCGCCCGACGGCCGCTGCAAGGCGTATGCCGGCGCGGCCGATGGGGTCGGCTGGTCCGAGGGCGGCGCTGTCCTGGTAGTCGAGCGGTTGTCGGATGCGCAGCGGTTGGGTCATCCGGTGTTGGCGGTGGTGCGGGGCACGGCGGTCAATCAGGATGGTGCGTCGAACGGGTTGACCGCGCCGAATGGTCCGTCGCAGCAGCGGGTCGTGCGGGCGGCGTTGGCTAATGCGGGGCTCACGACCGCCGACGTGGATGTGGTCGAGGGGCACGGCACGGGGACCACGCTGGGCGATCCGATTGAGGCGCAGGCGTTGTTGGCCACCTACGGCCAAGGCCGCAGCGAGCCGCTGTGGTTGGGGTCGATCAAGTCGAACATGGGTCACACCCAGGCCGCGGCGGGGGTGGCCGGGATCATCAAGATGGTGCAGGCGATGCGCCACGAAACGTTGCCGGCCACGTTGCATGTCGATGAGCCGAGCCCGCATGTGGATTGGTCGGCGGGTGCGGTGTCGTTGTTGACCGAGGCGCGGGCCTGGCCGGCGAACGGTCGTGTGCGCCGTGCGGGGGTGTCGTCGTTTGGGATCAGTGGCACCAATGCGCATGTGATTGTGGAGGCGGCGCCGGAATCGCCGCGGCCCGAAATGGGTTCGGGGCCGGCGGTGGTGCCGTGGGTGGTGTCGGCGAAGTCGGCGTCGGCGTTGGCGTCCCAGGCGTCGCGGTTGGCCGAGTATGTGCGCAGCCATGGTGGGCTTGCTGCGGCCGATGTGGGGTGGTCGTTGGCGGGTCGGTCGGCGTTCGAGCATCGGGCGGTGGTGGTCGGCGGTGATCGGGACCGGTTGCTGGCGGGGCTGGATGAGTTGGCCGCCGACACATCGGTTTCGGTGATCCGCGGCACCGCCACCCCGGCGGGCAAGACCGTCTTCGTCTTCCCCGGCCAGGGCTCCCAATGGCTGGGCATGGGCATCGAATTGCTCGACGTGGCACCGGCATTCGCCGAGCAAATCCGGGCGTGTGAGGAGGCCTTCGCCGAATTCGTGGACTGGTCGCTGACGGACGTCCTGCGTGGCGCCCCCGGCGCCCCGGGCCTGGACCGCGTCGACGTGGTCCAGCCGGTGCTGTTTGCGGTGATGGTGGCGCTGGCCGAGCTGTGGAAGTCCGTGGGAGTGCGTCCGGACGCCGTCATCGGCCATTCGCAAGGCGAGATCGCGGCCGCCTTCGTCGCCGGGGCGCTGTCGTTGCGGGATGCCGCAAAAGTGGTCACCCTGCGCAGCAAGTTGCTCACCGCGCTGGCCGGACCGGGCGGCATGGTCTCCATCGCCTGCGGTGTCGATCGTGTGCGAGAGTTGTTGGCGCCGTTCGGGGATCGGCTCGGGATCGCCGCCGTCAACGGCCCGTCGGCGGTGGTGGTCTCCGGCGAGGTCGCCGCCCTCGACCAGCTGATCGGCAGCTGCACCGACCAGGGTCTGCGCACCCGTCGCATCGACGTGGACTACGCGTCGCACTCGGCCGAGGTCGAGGCCATCCGTCACGAACTGACCGAGGCCCTGGCCGGCATCGAGCCGCTCGGCTCGCGGACCGCATTCTTCTCCACGGTGACCGGAAGCCGCGTCGACACAACGACATTGGACGCTGGCTACTGGTACCGCAACCTCCGCCAGACCGTGCTCCTCGACCAGGCCGTGCGCAGCGCGGTCGAGCACGGATACCGGACCTTCATCGAATCCAGCCCGCACCCGGCCTTGATCGCCGGGATCGAGGAGACCGTCAACGACTGCACCGGCGGCGCCGCGGAGGCGCGCGTGGTCCCCACGCTCGGGCGCGACGAGGGCGGCCTGGACCGATTCCTGATCTCGGCCGCCACCGCGTTCGTCGCCGGGGTGAGCGTCGATTGGCGTGGCGTGCTGGGCGGCGGGCGGTTCGTCGAGCTCCCGACGTATGCCTTTGACCGGCGGCGCTTTTGGATCGCCGGCGACGGCGTGGGTGCCGACGCGGCGGGGCTGGGCCTGGCCGCCGGCGAGCACCCCCTGCTGGGCGCCGTGGTCGACATGCCGGCCTCCGGCGGGGTGGTGTTGACCGGTCGGTTGTCGCCGAGCGCGCAGGGCTGGCTGGCCGACCACGCGGTGTCCGGCGTGCCCGTGTTCCCCGGGGCGGGATTCGTGGAGCTGGCGATCCGCGCCGGCGACGAGGTCGGTTGCCCGGTCGTGGACGAACTGACCCTGCAGGCGCCGCTCCTGCTGCCGCCCACGGGAGCCGTGGCGGTGCAGGTGGTCGTCGGCGCTCCCGCGGACGGCGAGAGCGGGCGGCGCAGCGTCTCGATCTTCTCGCGGGCCGACACCGATTCGCCCGCCGCGTGGGTGTGCCACGCCGAAGGTGCGCTGAGCGCCGGATCGGTCGAACCGGCGGCGGACCTGTCCACATGGCCGCCGGCGGGCGCGGAAGCGGTCGACGCGGCCGACGGTTACCAGCGGTTGGCGGCCGGCGGTTACGGATACGGCCCGGCGTTCCGCGGCCTGACGGGCCTGTGGGTGCGCGGCGACGAGGTCTTCGCCGAGGTGAAGCTGCCCGACGCCGCCGGAGGCGCAAGCGGTTTCGGCATCCACCCGGCACTGCTCGACGCGGCGCTGCACGCCGTCGTGATGGCCAACCCCGGCGCGGCCGAGATCGTCTTGCCGTTCTCCTGGCAAGGGGTGTCACTGCATGCGGCGGGCGCGTCGGCGGTGCGGGCGCGCATCGCGCCGACCGGCCCCACCTCGGTGTCGATCGAACTGGCCGACGGGTTGGGGCTGCCGGTGCTCTCGGTGTCGTCGATGGCGGCCCGTCCGGTGACCGAGCAGCAGTTGCGCGCCGCGGTGTCGGCATCGGGTCCGGACCGACTGTTCGAGGTGGTCTGGTCACCGGCGTCCTCGTCGGCGGCGGCCGGCGACTCCCAGCCGTATGAAGTCTTCGAATCCCTTGCAGCGCAGACCGACCCGGTCGCGGACGCCCACGACCGGACGCGCCGGGCGCTGACCGCCGTGCAGTCCTGGCTGACGGCGCGCGATTCCGGAGTGCTGGTGGTGGCCACCCGCGGCGCCATGGCGCTGGCGGGGGAGGACGTCACCGATCTCGCGGGCGCGGCGGTCTGGGGGCTGGTGCGCTCGGCGCAGACCGAGCATCCCGGCCGGATCGTGCTGGTGGATTCCGATGCACCCGTGGACGATTCCGCCGTGTCCGCGGTGCTGGCGGTGGGGGAGCCACAGGCGGTGCTGCGCGGCACCACGGTTCACACCCCGCGGGCGCGGGCCAGCCGACCGGCCGGCGGGGTCCTGACCCCCCCGGCCGACGGGCCGTGGCGGCTCGGGATCGGCAGCGCCGGCACGTTCGAAAACCTGCGTCTCGAGCCGGTGCCCAACGCCGGCGTGCCGCTGGAGCCCGGCCAGGTTCGCGTGGCCATGCGCGCGATCGCCGCGAACTTCCGCGACATCATGATCACCCTCGGGATGTTCACCCACGACGCATTGATCGGCGGTGAGGGCGCCGGCGTGGTGGTCGAGGTTGGCCCCGGCGTCACCGAATTTTCCGTCGGTGACTCGGTTTTCGGCTTCTTCCCGGACGGCAGCGGAACTCTGGTCGCCGGTGACGTCCGGCTGCTGCTGCCTATGCCGGCCGACTGGTCGTACGCCGAGGCCGCCGCCATCTCGGCCGTTTTCACCACCGCCTACTACGCGTTCATCCACCTGGCCGCGGTCCAGCCGGGGCAGCGGGTCTTGATCCACGCCGGCACCGGCGGCGTCGGCATGGCCGCCGTGCAGCTGGCCCGGCATCTGGGCCTGGAGGCCTTCGCCACGGCCAGCCGCGGCAAGTGGGACACGCTGCGCGCCATGGGTTTCGACGAGGACCACATCTCGGATTCGCGGAGCCTCGAATTCGAGGAGAAGTTCCGCACGGTCACCGGCGGCCGCGGCTTCGATGTGGTGCTGGACTCCCTGGCCGGTGAGTTCGTCGACGCGTCCCTGCGATTGATGGCCCCCGGCGGGGTCTTCCTCGAGATGGGCAAGACCGACATCCGCGATCCCGGTGTCGTGGCGCAGGAATACCCAGGGGTGCGGTATAGGGCCTTCGATCTGTTCGAGCCCGGGCGGCCCCGCATGCACCAGTACATGCTCGAGCTTGCCGAGTTGTTCGAAGCCGGCATTCTGCGGCCACTGCCGGTGACGACGTTCGACGTTCGTCGCGCGCCCGCGGCGCTGCGGTACCTGAGCCAGGCGCGCCACACCGGCAAGATCGTCCTGACCATGCCGGATGCCTGGGCGGCCGGCACCGTGCTCATCACCGGCGGCACCGGGATGGCCGGTTCGGCCCTGGCGCGCCACGCGGTGAACCACCATGGCGCCCGAAACCTGTTGCTGCTCAGTCGGCGCGGGCCCGATGCGCCGGAGGCCGCCGACCTGGTGGCGGAGTTGACTAACGCCGGGGCGCAGGTTCGGGTCGTCGCCTGCGACGCAGCCGACCGCCAGGCGCTGGCCGACGTGATCGCCACCATCGATGGACGACATCCGCTCTCGGCCGTGGTGCACGCCGCCGGCGTGCTCGACGACGCGGTGGTCACGTCGCTGACGCCCGAGCGTGTCGACGCGGTGCTGCGAGCCAAGGTCGATGCGGCGTGGAACCTGCATGAGCTCACCCGCGACCTCGACGTGGCCGCGTTCGTGATGTTCTCCTCGATGGCGGGGCTGATGGGAGCGCCCGGCCAGGCCAACTACGCGGCGGCGAACACGTTCCTGGACGGGTTGGCGCAGCATCGCCGGGCCAACGGCCTCCCGGCGATATCGCTGGGCTGGGGGCTGTGGGATCAGGCCAGCGCCATGACCGGCGGGCTGGACGCCGCCGATCGGGCGCGGCTCGGCCGCGACGGGGTGCTGGCGCTGTCGTCGGACGAGGCGCTCGAATTGTTCGACGCCGCAGTCATGTTGGAGGAGCCCTACCTCGCGGCCGCGCGGATCGATCTCACCGCGCTCCGCGCCCACGCGGTGAGAGTGCCGCCGATGTTCGCCGAGCTGGTCAACGCCCCGGCCCGTCGCCAGGTCGACGATTCGCTGGTCGCGGCCAAGTCGAAATCGGCCCTGGCCCAGCGGTTGCACGGGTTGCCGGAGGCCGAGCAGCACGCCGTTCTACTGGACCTGGTGCGGTCCCACATCGCGACCGTCCTCGGCAACGTCGACCCCGGGGCCATCGATCCCGACAAGGCGTTCCAGGAGCTGGGGTTCGACTCGCTGACCGCCGTCGAGATGCGCAACCGGCTCAAGACCGCGACCGGCCTGTCGCTGTCGCCGACGCTGATCTTCGACTACCCGACGCCGGGCGCGCTCGCACGGTACATGCGCGCCGAACTCGCCGGCGTGCCACAGGAAGTCAAGCACGTCCCCGCCGTCCGGGCCGCGGTCGACGAGCCGATCGCCATCGTCGGCATGTCGTGCCGGTACCCCGGCGGGGTGAATTCGCCCGACGACCTGTGGACCGTCCTCGTCGAGGGCCGCGACGTGCTCTCGGAGTTCCCGGCCGACCGCGGGTGGGACCTGGCCGGGCTGTTCAATCCCGACCCGGACGCCCCGGGCGGCTGCTACACCCGCACCGGCGGTTTCGTTGACGGGGTGGCCGACTTCGACCCCGGCTTCTTCGGCATCGGCCCCAGCGAGGCGCTGGCGATGGATCCCCAGCAGCGGATGTTCCTGGAGTTGTCGTGGGAGGCGTTGGAGCGGGCAGGAATTGACCCGACGGGGCTGCGGGGCAGCGCCACCGGCGTCTTCGCCGGGGTGATGACACAGGGTTACGGCATGTTCGCCGCCGAACCGGTGGAGGGCTTCCGCCTGACCGGCCAGCTATCCAGCGTGGCGTCGGGCCGGGTGTCGTATGTGTTGGGGTTGGAGGGGCCGGCGGTTTCGGTGGACACGGCGTGTTCGTCGTCGTTGGTGGCGTTGCACATGGCGGTGCAGTCGCTGCGGTCCGGTGAGTGTGACCTGGCGCTTGCCGGTGGCGTCACCGTCAACGCCACGCCCGACATCTTCGTGGAATTTAGCCGCTGGCGCGGACTTTCGCCGGACGGCCGCTGCAAGGCCTTCGCCGGGGCCGCCGACGGCACCGGGTTCTCCGAGGGCGGCGGCATGCTAGTGGTGGAGCGGTTGTCGGATGCGCAGCGGTTGGGTCATCCGGTGTTGGCGGTGGTGCGGGGCACGGCGGTCAATCAGGATGGTGCGTCGAACGGGTTGACCGCGCCGAATGGTCCGTCGCAGCAGCGGGTGGTGCGGGCGGCGTTGGCTAATGCGGGGCTCACGACTGCCGATGTGGATGTGGTCGAGGGGCATGGCACGGGGACCACGCTGGGTGATCCGATTGAGGCGCAGGCGTTGTTGGCCACCTACGGGCAAGGCCGCAGCGAGCCGCTGTGGTTGGGGTCGATCAAGTCGAACATGGGTCACACGCAGTCGGCGGCGGGGGTGGCCGGGATCATCAAGATGGTGTTGGCGATGCGCCACGAAACGTTGCCGGCCACGTTGCATGTCGATGAGCCGAGCCCGCATGTGGATTGGTCGGCGGGTGCGGTGTCGTTGTTGACCGAGGCGCGGGCCTGGCCGGCGAATGGTCGTGTGCGCCGTGCGGGGGTGTCGTCGTTTGGGATCAGTGGCACCAATGCGCATGTGATCGTGGAGGCGGCGCCGGAATCGCCGCGGCCCGAAATGGTTTCGGGGCCGGCGGTGGTGCCGTGGGTGGTGTCGGCGAAGTCGGCGTCGGCGTTGGCGGCTCAGGCGTCGCGGTTGGCCGAGTATGTGCGCGGCCATGGTGAGCTTGCTGCGGCCGATGTGGGGTGGTCGTTGGCGGGTCGGTCGGCGTTCGAGCATCGGGCGGTGGTGGTCGGTGGTGATCGGGACCGGTTGCTGGCGGGGTTGGATGAGTTGGCCGCCGACACGCCGGTTTCGGTGATCCGCGGCACCGCCACCCCGGCGGGCAAGACCGTCTTCGTCTTCCCCGGCCAGGGCTCCCAGACACTGGGCATGGGCATGGGACTGCACGCCGCGTACCCCGTGTTCGCCGAGGCGTTCAACACCGTGGTCGGCGAACTCGATCGGCACCTGCTGCGCCCGTTGCGCGAGGTGATATGGGGCCACGACGAAGACCTGCTCAACACCACGGAGTTCGCCCAGCCCGCGCTGTTCGCGGTGGAAGTGGCGTTGTTCCGGTTGCTCGAGTCTTGGGGCGTCCGCCCCGATTACGTGTTGGGTCACTCCGTGGGCGAGCTGTCCGCCGCCCACGTCGCCGGGGTCCTGTCGCTCGAGAACGCGGCGGTTTTGGTGGCGGCCCGCGGTCGGTTCATGCAGGCGCTGCCGCCGGGCGGGGCCATGGTGGCGGTGCAGGCCACCGAGGAGGAGGTCCGGCCGCTGCTGGGCGCCTCCCCAAACCTCGGCATCGCGGCGATCAACGGGCCGGCGTCCGTGGTGATCTCGGGCGCCGCCGACGACGTGACCGCCATCGCGGAACGACTGCGCGCCGACGGCCGCCGCGTGCACCGGCTGGCGGTCTCCCACGCGTTCCACTCGCCGTTGATGGAACCGATGATCGACGAATTCGCCGCCGTGGCCGCCGGTCTCGCCGTCGCGCCGCCCCGAATCCCGATCGTGTCGAACGTGACGGGGCAGCTGGCCGGGGACGACTTCGCGTCGGTGGGCTACTGGAAGCGTCACATCCGCGAGGCGGTGCGGTTCGCCGACAGCATCCGCTTCGCGCACGGCGCGGGCGCGTACCGGTTCTTCGAGGTGGGTCCCAGCAGCGGGCTGACGGCCTCGATCGAGGAATTGTTGCCCGACACTCCGGTGATCGCGATGTCCGCGCTGCGCAAGGACCGCCCCGAGCCTTCGACGCTGACCGAGGCGGTCGCCCGGGGCTTCGTCACCGGCATGGACGTGGACTGGCGCGCCGCGATCGGTGCGGCCAACTTCGTCGAGCTGCCCACGTATGCCTTTGAGCGGCGGCGGTTCTGGCTGTCCAGCGACGGCGCCGCGGCCGATGCCGCCGGCCTCGGGCTGGCCGCGGGCGAGCACGCGTTGCTGGGCGCGGTGGTGGAGCTGCCGGCGACCGGTGGCGTGGTGCTGACGGGCCGCCTGTCGCCGGGCGTGCAGGGCTGGCTGAACGACCACGCCGTGGGCGGCGTCGTGCTATTCCCCGGGGCGGGCTTCGTCGAATTGGCGATCCGCGCCGGCGACGAGGTGGGCTGCGGGGTCGTCGAGGAGTTGAACCTCGCGGCGCCGCTGGCGCTGCCGGCCGGGGGATCGGTCGCCGTTCAGGTCGTCGTCGGCGGAGCTGAGGAGTCGGGTTCGCGCGCGGTGTCGGTGTTTTCGCATGCCGAGACCGGTTCCGGGTGGGTGCTGCACGCCGAGGGCGTGCTGAGCCCCGGCTCGGTCGAGCCCGCGGCGGATCTTTCGGCATGGCCCCCAGTGGGCGCCGTCCCGGTCGACATCGGCGACGGGTACGAGCGATTGGCCGAACGCGGCTACGCGTATGGCGCCGCCTTCCAGGGCCTGACGTCGATGTGGCGCCGGGGAGACGAGGTATTCGCCGAGGTCGCGCTGCCCGCCGATGCCGGGGTGTCGGTCGCCGGGTTCGGTGTTCACCCGGCGATGCTGGATGCGGCGCTGCACGCGGTGATCCTGTCGGCCGGGAGCGGCGAATTCGCCGAAGGCTCCATCTTGGTGCCCTTCTCGTGGCAGCGGGTGTCCCTGCACGCCGCTGGCGCCTCCGCGGTGCGAGCCCGGATCGCGCCGACGGGACGCTCGTCGGTGTCGATCGAGTTGGCGGACGGCCTGGGGCTGCCCGTGCTGTCGGTGGCGTCGATGGTGGCGCGGCCGGTGAGCGACCAGCAGCTGCTGGCCGCGGTCTCGAATTCCGGCCCCGACCGGCTCTTCGAGGTGGTCTGGTCGGCGCAGCCGTCGGCCGCCGTTTCGCCGGTGGCGGTGACCCGTTGGGAAGCGGCCGGTTTGGACGCCGAGTTCGATCGAGCCGAGGCCGGCCCGCGCGCATACCTGTTCGAATCGGCGCCGGCGCGCGGCGACGTCGTCACCGACGTGTACGCGGCCACCCGCGCGGTTTTGTCGGTCCTGCAGGCGTGGTTGGCCGACGACCGGGCGGGAACGCTGGTGGTGTCCACCCGCGGCGCGGTCACGCTGCCCGGCGAAGACGTCACCGACCTGGCCGGCGCGGCGGTCTGGGGATTGGTGCGGTCGGCGCAGACCGAACACCCGGGACGGGTCGTGCTGGTGGACAGCGACGCGCCCCTCGACGTGGACGCGGTTGCCGCGGTGCTGGCGGTCGGCGAACCGCAGGCGCTGCTGCGCGGTGGAACGGTCCACACCGCGCGGGTGCACGGCAGCCGAGGGGCGAACGGCCTCCTGGTTCCGCCCGGCGAGGGCGCGTGGCGCCTCGGCATGAGCAGCCACGGCACCTTCGAGAACCTGCGGCTCGAGCGCATTCCCGACGCCGACGCGCCGCTGGCGCCCGGGCATGTCCGGGTCGCCACGTCGGCCATCGCCGCCAACTTCCGCGACGTGATGATCGCGCTGGGTCTCTACCCCGACCCGGACGCGATCATGGGCGTCGAGGCGTCCGGCGTCATCGTCGAGATCGCCTCGCCGGAAAGCGATTTCGCCGTCGGTGACCGGGTCATGGGGCTGTTCCCGGACGGCACCGGAACGCTCGCGGTGACCGACGAACGGCTCCTGGTCAAGGTCCCGGCCGGGTGGTCACACACCGCCGCGGCCACCACGTCGGTGGTGTTCGCGACCGCCTTCTACGCGCTGCGCGACCTGGCTGGGGTGCGGCCGGCGCAGCGCATCCTGATCCATGCCGCCGCCGGCGGCGTCGGCATGGCCGCCGTGCAACTGGCCCGGCATTGGGGGCTCGAGGTGTTCGCGACGGCGAGCCGCGGCAAGTGGGACACGTTGCGCGCCATGGGTTTCGACGAGGATCACATAGCGGACTCGCGCAGCCTCGACTTCGAGGACAAGTTCCGTGCGATCACCGGGGGCCGCGGCATGGATGTCGTGCTGGACTCTTTGGCGGGTGACTTCGTGGACGCGTCCCTGCGGCTCGTCGCCCCCGGTGGGGTGTTCCTCGAGATGGGCAAGACGGACATCCGCGACGCCGAGGCGGTCGCACGGGAGCATCCCGGCGTGCGATACCGCGCCTTCGACCTGTTCGAGGCCGGGCCGGACCGCATCCGGCAGATGCTCGCCGAGCTCGCCGCCCTCTTCGCCGACGACGTGCTGCGGCCCTTGCCCGTGACGACGTTTGACATCCGCCGCGCGCCGGCGGCGCTGCGGTACCTGGGCCAGGCCCGCCACGTCGGCAAGGTCGTCATGACGATGCCGGACGCGTGGGCGGACGGCACCGTACTCATCACCGGCGGCACCGGCATGGCGGGCTCCGCCCTGGCGCGGCACATGGTGACTCACCACGGCGTGCGCAACCTCGTCCTGGTCAGCCGCAGCGGTCCGGAAGCGCCCGGGGCGGCCGAGCTGGTGGCCGAGCTCAGCGCGGCCGGCGCCCGGGTCCAGGCGGTGGCGTGCGACGCCGCCGACCGGGAGGCCCTGGCCAAGGTGATCGCCGACATCGGTGTGCAGCATCCCCTTTCGGCCGTGATCCATACCGCCGGGGCACTCGACGACGCGGTGGTGACGTCCCTGTCGCCGGAGCGGATGGCTGTGGCGCTGCGGGCCAAGGTGGACGCCGCGTGGAACCTGCACGAGTTGACCCGCGACCTCGACCTGTCGGCGTTCGTGATGTTCTCCTCGATGGCCGGACTGGTGGGTTCGTCGGGGCAGGGCAACTATGCGGCGGCGAACTCGTTCCTCGACGCGCTGGCCGTGCACCGGCAGGCGCAGGGATTGCCGGCGCTGACGCTGGGCTGGGGTTTGTGGAACCAGGCCAGCGCCATGACGGGCGGCCTGGCGACCGTCGACTTCGCGCGGTTCGCCCGCGACGGCATCGTCGCGATGTCGTCGGAGGAGGCGCTCCAACTGCTGGACACGGCAATGATCGTCGGCGAGCCGTTCCTGCTGCCCGCACACATCGACTTCGCGGCGCTGCGGGTCAAGTTCGACGGGGGCACGTTGCCGCCGATGTTCGTCGACCTGATCAACGCGCCCACGCGGCGCCAGGTCGACGACACGCTGGCCGCCGCCAAGTCGAAATCGGCGCTGCTGCAACGCCTCGAGGGCCTGCCCGAGGACGAGCAGCGGGCTATCCTGCTGGACCTGGTCCGCTCCAACATCGCCACCGTGCTGGGCAGCGCGAGTCCGGAGTCCATCGATCCGGACCGGGCGTTCCAGGAGCTCGGGTTCGATTCGCTGACCGCGGTCGAGATGCGCAACAGGCTGAAATCCGCTACGGGACTGCCGCTTTCGCCGACGCTCATCTTCGACTACCCGAACTCCGCCGCGCTGGCCGGATACATGTACTCCGAACTGGTCGGGGCCGTGGAGCAGGTCGCCCCGGCCGCCGTCGCGCCCGGAGACGCGGACATCCAGCGCGTCGTGGGATCGATCCCGATCAAGCGCTTGCGTCAGGCCGGGGTGCTGGAGCTGTTGCTCGCGCTGGCCGCCGAGTCGGATGGCGGCGGCAACGGGAGTGGTAACGGCAACGGCGGTGGGAATGGCGGTGGGAATGGCCACGCGCCCGCCGCGGCGAGCCCCCAGAAGGACATCGCCGACATGGATCTCGACGACCTGGTTAACGCCGCGCTGATGGACGATGACGAGTGATCCGATGAGTGAGCGCCCTCAGTGAGAATCGCCATCACCGGGGCCGGTGGTGTGCTCGGCCGCGGGCTTGCCGCCCGCCTGCTCAGTCAGGGCCACGAGGTGGTCGGGTTAGCCCGGCGCCGGCCCGACAGCTGGTCTAGCGCCGCCGGATTCGTCGCGGCGGACATCCGCGATGCGGCGGCGGTCAAGCGCTGCGTCGCGGGCGCCGACGCCGTCGTGCACTGCGCATGGGCGAAGAGTCCCGGTTCGGACGATCGGGTCAGCCACCAGGTCAACATCGACGGCACGCTGAACGTGCTTGCGGCCATGGCCGATTCCGGCACCGGGCGCATCGTCTTCCCATCGTCGGCGCACGTCTACGACGGGGGAGGTGCGGCCGGGACCGAGCGCGACGCGGTCGCCCCCACATCCCCGGACGGCATCCTGAAGGCCCGAGTCGAGCAGCTGCTGGCCGCCGCGGATGTCGACTCGATCTCGATCCGCTGCGCGCCGGTGGTCGGCCGCGGCGTCGACAACTGGGTGCTCCGGATCCTTGCCATGGCGGCGTTCCCCGGCGGACCAGTGGATCGGCGGCTGCAGCTGGTTCATCTGGACGACGCGCTGCGGCTGTTGCAGCGCGCCGTCCTGGACCGCCGAATACCAACCACCACGGTCAATCTCGCCGCCCCGGGCGCGACGACGTTCCGCGGGATCGCCGCCGCGCTCGGCCGCCCGATCATTCCGCTGGCCGGACCGTTCGCAGCGCTGGCACGCGGGCGGGCCTCGGCGGAGCTGGACCTGCTGCGCGCCGCCCCGCCGATGGACACCACGCTGCTGGGCGACAAGTGGGAATTCACACCGGCGTGGACCGCCGACGAGTGCGTGGAGGACCTGGCGCTGGCGGTGCGCGGCCGGGTCACGTTGGGCGGGCGGGTCGTCTCGCTGCCCTGGCGGCTGGCCACCATCCAGGACCTGCCCGCCGTCGACGCACCCGCCGAGGATGGGGTGCTGCCCCGACTGGCCGGTCCCGAGGGTCTCAACGGCGAGTTCGACACCCCGATCGATCCGCGGTTCCCGACCTACCTGGCGACCAACCTGTCGGAGGCGCTGCCGGGCCCGTTCTCGCCGTCCTCCGCCTCCGTCACCGTGCGCGGCGTGCGCGCCGGCGGCGTCGGCATCGCCGAGCGGCTACGCCCGGGGGGAATCATCCAGCGCGAGATCGCGATGCGCACCGTCGCGGTGTTCGCCCACCGGCTCTACGGCGCCATCACCTCCGCGCACTTCATGGCCGAGACCGTGCCCTTCGCCAAGCCCGCGACCATCGTCAGCAACAGCGGATTCTTCGGACCCAGCATGGCATCGCTGCCGATCTTCGGGGACGAGCGTCCGCCGTCCGAGTCCGGCCGCCTGCGCAAGCGACTGCGCACCGTCCGCAACATCGGCGTCTTCGGCGTGAATCTGGTTGGGCTGAGCGCCGGTTCGGCCGCGGATACCCACGACTTCGTGGCCGACGTCGATCGGCTGGAGCGGCTCGCCTGCGGTGACCTCACCCGGCTCGACGAGCGCCGGCTGGTCAGCCTCATCCTGTTGGCGCGCGACCACGTCGTGCACAGCTGGGTGCTATCCTCGGGATCTTTCATGCTGTGCGCCGCGTTCAACGTGTTGCTGAGGGGCCTGTGCGGCAAGGACACCGCGCCGCCGGCCGGGCCCGAACTCGTCAGCGCGCGGTCAGTGGAGGCGGTGCAGCGGCTGGTGGCCGCGGCGCAACGCGACCCGAAAGTGAGCCGGCTGCTGGCCGAACCCGGACACCACCTCGACCGGCTGGCGGCCGACGCCCCGGAGTTCCACGCCGCGGTGCTCGACGAGCTAGCGCTGATCGGGCACCGTGGGCCGGCCGAACTCGAGATGCTCTCCACCAGTTACGCTGACGACCCGGAGCTGCTGATCCGGATGGTGACGCGGGCGATGAGCGCGCCGCGCGCTGCGCAACCTCGGCACACGCGTATCCCCTTGCGCGCCAAGCCCGTCGCGTTTCTGGCCGCACGACAGCTGCGCGACCGCGAGGTGCGCCGCGACAAGATGGTCCGGTCGAACTGGGTGCTGCGCGCCCTGCTGCGCGAATACGGCCGCCGGCTGGTCGCCGCCGGCACCTTCGGCGCCCCCGAGGACGTCTTCTTCCTCTTGGTCGACGAGCTGGACACGCCGCCGCCGGACGTGGCGGCGCTGGTGGCGCGGCGGCGCGCCGAACAGCGCCGGCTGGCCGGCGTCGTCCCGCCGACGGTGTTCAGCGGCAGCTGGGAGCCCTCTCTCGCGTCGACGCCGGCGCTGGCCAGCGGCGACACCCTGCGCGGGGTTGGCGTCTGCGGGGGACGGGTGCGTGGCCGGGTGCGTATCGTGCGGCCGGAGACCATCGACGACCTGCAACCCGGCGAGATCCTCGTCGCGGAGGTCACCGACGTCGGCTACACGGCCGCGTTCTGTTACGCCGCGGCGGTGGTCACCGAGCTCGGCGGCCCGATGTCACACGCAGCGGTGGTGGCCCGTGAGTTCGGGTTCCCCTGCGTGGTGGACGCCCAGGGCGCCACGCGGCGGCTGCCGGCCGGCGCCCTGGTCGAGGTCGACGGCAGCACGGGGGAGATCCGCGTGCTCGAACCGGCGTCCTGAGGCCGGCGCGTGCGAAAAACCTGACGGGTCGGGCTCATAGGGGCCAGCTGTGGGGCCCGGACGAGTAGCGAAATTCCGCCGCCGGGGGCAGTGGGCGCCGCTCGCCGGTCGAGATGGCGTCGAGGACGAGGGTGACGTAGCGTTTCCACCCGTCGCCGTCGGGGTCCATCGTCGACAGCACGCTGTACAGCATGGGGACGAGGCGGGCCATGTCGTCGGCGACCAGGTCGGGACGCACGCTGCCGGCCTCCTGGCCGCGGCCCCCGACGAACTGAGATTCAAGAACGAATCCGGGATCTACGGCATGAAGGAGTTGCCCGTCATTTGGTGAAAAGTCGGCGTTCGGCGGCCGTGTCGCCGTTCAGCCGTTGCGGGGGTAGGCCCGGCGGTTGCAAACCGCCGAAATTGCCGCAATGGTCGGGCTTCGCGGCGCAGCGCGACCACTGCGGCAACCTCGGCGCACAAGCGGAGACGGCTTACTGCCGGAGCCGAACCCAGAGCATGCGGCCGACGACTATCGCGCCACCGATGATCAGGGTTGCCATCGCCGACTGCAGCGCGTCGATAGCCAGCCAGCTCGGGTTGTACCAGTCCGAATCGCCGACGCATTGGAAACTCACGCTCGTCCCCGACTGGCCGGGTCGGTAGCTGTAGCTCCAGGTGTTGTACGTGAGGTGGTAGGGGCCGCTGCACACCAGGGGGCTCATCCACAGCGCGCTTGAGGGGACCATCGCGGTGATCGCGGCACCGCTGCCGACGCAGACGCCGAGGATCCCGAGGATCGCCCCGATGCGGTTGGCCCCGGTGAGCCTGACCCCAGGCCGCGGGCCGCCCCGGCTACCTTGGCCGGCGGCCGCCCCGGCCTCGGCTATCTCGCGCTCCAACTCGGCGATGCGCCGCTGCTGAGCCAGCTGTCGCTCCAGCTCGGCGATGCGCTTCGCGGGGTCGTCGGCCTCCATCGGCAAATCGTCGCACGCCCGCACCCGCGCGTACAGCAAATCCGGATCGCTCAGCAGCCGTACGCGATCCCGACGCCGTCGGGCGGCGGCACCGACCGCAGGCAACCGAACGGCTGGACGCCAGCGGGGGTGAATCGGGCCGCCGACTGGTGGGCGTAGTTGACACAGAACAGGCCCGCATCGCCGGCGCGGCACCGGTAGTCGCCGAAGGACAGCGTGTCCCCGTTCGCCAATTCGGGCCCGTCGCCGTTGACGAACGGCCCGGGGTCCCCGCGCGAGGCGCCGACCTGCAGGGTCGTCCCATCGAAGGCGACCCAGCCGCCCTGCCAGTCGCCGTAGGCGGTCTCGGGCCGCGGCGGGGGGCTGGTCAGCCGTACCAGGCAGAGCAGCGCGCCGCCGGCGTGTTTGGCATCCGTCGTGCAGGAGGCCTGCGCGGCCTTCGCCGTGAAGGCGACGTCGTCGCCCAGTGGCGTGGCGACGCCGTCGCGCGTCGCGCTGTGGTAGCGACCCGGATCAGCGGGATGGCCGGCCTCGATCCAGGCGATGACGTCGGACATGGCGGCACCGGCCGCGGGCGCGGCGGACGGCGGGGCGGGCCTGCTCGTGGAGGGCGCGGTTGTCGTCGCCGGAGGGTTCCCGGACGGCGTCGTCCGCCCGGACGGTCCGCCGGCCGGGTGTGAGCAGCCCACAACCAGCAACGGCGCTGCCAAGAATACGGCGATCCGCATCCCGTCAGGCTAGCGGCCGAGTTGGGGGGGCCTGATGGTGGCGACCCGAGGCGGCCTTGCGCGCGCGTCGCGCCGCTGATGTCGGCTACCGTCGGAATATGCATGAGCGCACCGTCCGCGCCCGCACGACCACCGGAACAGTCGAAGGCTTCACCCGCGACGGCGTCAACCGCTGGCGTTCCATCCCCTACGCCCGGCCGCCGGTGGGGCGCCTGCGCTTCCGGGCGCCGGAGCCCGCATTGCCCTGGTCGGGGGTGCGGCACTGCCACGGCTTCGGCAATTGCGCGCCCCAGCAGCGCCGCTACACCATGCTCCGCGTCGGCCGCTACCAACCGATGGGCGAAGATTGCCTGACCCTCAACGTCGTCACCCCGGAGCGCCCGAGCGGCGAACCGCTGCCGGTCATGGTCTTCATCCATGGCGGCGGATACATCCTGGGCAGCTCGGCAACGCCGCTTTACGACGGCGCCGCACTGGCCCGCCGCGGCTGTGTGTACGTGTCGGTGAATTACCGGCTGGGAGCGCTGGGGTGCCTGGACCTGTCGTCGCTGTCCACAGCGGAACACCCCATCGACAGCAACCTCTACCTGCGCGACCTCGTCATGGCGCTGCAGTGGGTGCGCGACAACATCGCCGAATTCGGCGGTGACCCAAGCCGAGTCGCCATCTTCGGGGAGAGCGCGGGAGCCCACATCACGGCCACCCTGCTGGCGGTGCCCGCCGCCGAGGGGCTCTTCGCGCGGGCGATCTCGGAAAGTCCCGCGTCGGGCATGGTCCGCTCGCGCGAGACCGCGGGCGAGTTTGCGGACCGTTTTGCGCACCTGCTGGGCGCCGGCGGCCGGGATGCCGCCCAGGCGCTGATGCAAGCCTGCCCCGAGCGGTTGGTGGAGACGCAGCATCGCCTCATCGACCAGGGCATGGAGAACAGGCTGGGCGCCTTCCCGATCGGCCCGGTGTTCGGTGACGACGTCGTCCCCGTCGACCCCGTGGAGGCCATGCGCACGGGCCGCGCGCACCGGGTGCCGCTGATCGTGGGCACCAACGCCGAGGAGGGCCGGCTGTTCACCCGGTTCCTCAAGATGCTGCCGACCAATCAGGCCATGATTGAGGAGCTGTTGGCCGACACCGACCCGGCGGCCCGGGATCGCATCACGGCCGCCTACCCGGATTACCCCGCGCCGTCGGCGTGCATCCAGCTCGGCGGCGACTTCGCGTTCAGCTCGGCCGCATGGCAGATCGCCGAGGCCCACGGCACTCACGCCCCCACCTACCTCTATCGGTACGACTACGCCCCGCGAACGCTGCGCTGGTCGGGCCTGGGTGCCACCCATGCCACCGAGTTGCTCGCGGTCTTTGACGTCTATCGCACCCGGTTCGGTGCGTTGCTGACGGCTGCCGCCGACCGGCGCGCCGCCTTGAAGGTCAGTAACCAGGTGCAACGCCGATGGCGGTCCTTCAGCCATTCCGGCGTCCCGGGCGAGGACTGGCCCGCCTACACCGTCTCCGACCGCGCCGTTATGGTGTTCGACCGCAAGTGCCGCGTCGAGTTCGACCCGCATCCGCACCGCCGAATCGCCTGGGACGGCTTCTCCTTGGCGCAGTGACCTGGCACGATGCCTTCATGCCTGCCGACACCGAGCACGTCATCGAACGCCCCGCCGACCTCACCGCCTCGTGGCTGACCGCGGCGATCGGGGTGGGACCCGTCGCCGATTTCGCTGTCGAACGCATCGGGACCGGACAGATGAGCGAGTGTTACCGCATTCGGCTCACCTACGCCGACGCGGGGGAAGGGCGCCCGGAATCGGTGGTGCTCAAGGTGGCCGCCACCGACCCCGTGAGCCGGCAGACCGGGCTCGCCCTGGGCTTGTACGAGCGCGAGGTCCGCTTCTACAGCGACGTCGCGCCGCGCCTCGGCGGGCCGATCGCGCCCTGCTATCACGCGGCGGTGGACATCTCGACGGGAGCATTCGACCTGCTGCTCGGTGATGCCGGCCCGGCGGTCGGGGGTGACGAAATCGCCGGCGCCACAGCCGAACAAGCCCATCTCGCCGTCGTCGAGCTGGGCCGGCTGCAAGGTCCGCTGCTCGGCGACGCGATGCTGGCGGGCGCGGCCTGGCTCAACCGGGATTCACCGCTCAGCCAAGCGATGATCGCCCCGCTGTACGCCGGGTTCATCGACCGCTACGGCGACCAGATCGCCCCGGAGCACCGGGTGGTGTGCGAACGCCTGCTGGCCTCCTTCGACGGCTACCTGGCGCAGGAGGCCGCACCCGGCCGGGTCCGGGGCCTGGTCCACGGCGACTACCGGCTGGACAACATGCTGTTCGGCGCCGCCGGGGCCGACCGCCCGCTGACGGTGGTCGACTGGCAGACCGTGTCGTGGGGACCGGCGCTGACCGACCTGTCGTACTTCCTGGGCAGCGCGCTACCCACCCCGGACCGTCGACTCCACTACGACGCCCTGCTGCGGGCCTATCACGAAGCGTTGGGGCCGGGGGCGACGCTGAGCCTGGCCGATGTCGCCGAAGGCGTTCGCAGGCAAAGCTTTTTCGGCGTGATGATGGCGATCGTCTCGTCCATTCTCGTCGAACGCACCGAGCGTGGCGACCGGATGTTCATGACGATGCTGCAACGGCACTGCGACCATGTGCTCGACACCGACGCGCTGGCGACGCTGCCCGCGGCGGTCGCGCCCGAGCCGTTGCGGCCCTCCGAGGACGACGAACTCGCCCACACCCCGACGACCGAACCGCTGTGGAGCGAGAGCTGGTACGCCGACTTTGCCGACGCCGCACAGGGATTGGGTGGCTGGTTTCGCATCGGGCTGATCGCCAACCAGCGCAAGGCACTGATCCATGCGCTCCTGTGCGGTCCGGACCTGCCGACCATCGCCGTCGACGCGCAGGTCCCGCTGCCCGACGATCCGTGGGCGGTGCACGCCGACACCTTCGACATCGAGCACTCCGCGAGCGCCCCGCTGCGGGCCTACCGCGTCGACGTGCGCGCACACGCGCAGGCGTATTCGGATCCCGCCGCCTTGTTGCGCGGCGAGCCCGGCGCGCCGATCGAGATGGCGATGAATTTGGTGTGGACCACCGACGGCGCGCCGTACAAATACCGGTTGACGACTCGATACGAGATCCCATGCACCGTGTCGGGCGCTGTCACCATCGGCGACGCCCGTTACGAGATCGCCGCCGTACCGGGGCAGCGCGACCACTCCTGGGGCGTCCGCGACTGGTGGAGCATGGACTGGATCTGGAGCGCGCTGCACCTCGACGACGGCACCCACCTGCACGGCGTGAACATCCGGATCCCCGGCACCCCGAGCTTCAGCGTCGGCTACGCGCAGCGGGCCGGCGACGTCACCGAGCTGCAGACCGTGGACTCGCGGGAAGCGTTCGGCGCCAGTGGGTTGCCGCAGGACGCCACGCTGACCCTGGATCCGGTCGGGATCGCCGCGACGCTGCACCCGGCCGGCCACGCCCCGGTGCTGCTGACCGCCGACGACGGGCGGGTCAGTCAATTCCCGCGGGCCTGGACCAGGGTAACCACGGCGGACGGCCGGCGTGGTGTCGGGTGGGTGGAGTGGAACCGCAACCCTTCCGATCGAACCGGGTGAGGGTGCCGTCACCCATCGTCGTGATGGGCGTATCCGGGTCTGGCAAGTCGACCGTGGGCGCGGCCCTCGCGCGGCGGCTGCGGGTGCCGTTTGTGGACGCGGACAGCCTGCACCCGCCGGCGAACATCGCGAAGATGGCGGCCGGGGAACCGCTGGACGACGACGACCGCCATCCCTGGCTCGACAAGGTCGGCCGGTGGTTGGCCGATCACCCGGACGGCGGCGTCGTGAGCTGCTCGGCCCTCAAACGCAAGTACCGCGACCAACTGCGCGCGCTGTGCCCCGAGGCGGAGTTTCTTTACCTCCGCGGGTCGGCCGAAGTCATCGGCCGTCGGCTGTCCGCGCGGACCGGTCACTTCATGCCCCCGGCGCTGCTGCAATCGCAGCTCGCCGCGCTCGAACCGCTCGGGGCCGACGAGGCCGGCGTCACGGTCGACGTCGACCGCGACGTCGACGAGATCGTCGACGGCTTCGCGGCGGGTGCGGCGCCCCGCCGGCCACAGAACTAGACGCCGAGCCTGCGGCGGCCCGTCTTGACCTGGTCCTCGATCCGGTAGCGCGCGGTCTCGGCCAGCTCGCTGCCGCGGGCGCGCGCAGTGTCGGCCAGGTCCTCCCCGCGGGCGCGCGCCTGCTTCGCCAACTTCTCGCTGCGCTTGCGCGCCTGCTTGGCCAACTTCTCGCTGCGCTTGCGTGCCTTCTTGGCTAGCGGCGCCGCCCGTTCGGCGGCCTCGTCGGCGAGCTCCTCGCCGCGCTGGCGCGCCCTGAGGGCCAGGTAGGCGGCCCGTTCGGCGGCCTCGTCGGCGAGCTCCTCGCCGCGCTGGCACGCCTTCTTGGCGAGGGGCCTGCCGCGCTCGGCGGCGGTGCTCGCCAGCTCGCGGCCGCGTTCGAGTGCGGCCTCGGCGTAGGGGGCGCCGCGCTCGGCGGCGGTGCTGGCGAGCTCGCGGCCCCGTTCGGCGCCGACGTGCAACCCGTGCACTATCTTTTCGCCCAACTCGCCGAAATCGGGATCGAACGCCGGGTCGTCCGATCCGGGCAGCGCCGACGACACGCGCTCGGAGAGCCGCTCCGCCGCCTGGCGGCCGCGCCAACCGAGCGACGGCTTGCCGGCCGTGTCCGCCGAGGCGATCAGCAGCCCGCCCAGCAGGCTCAGGTCGGTGAGGAAGGCCTGGCGTTTCTGCGCCTTGAGCGCAGGGTCGCTTTCGCTCCAGAACATGTGGGCCCCCAGGTTGGCCGGCAACACCGTGAAGGCGAGCGCGGCCGACGCAATCCGGGGAGCCTTCCCGGTGGCCAACAACAGGCCGCCGCCGATCTGCACGGCCGCGTTGATCTGAGCGAACGTCTGCGGGTCGGCGGGGATGGCGCTGCCGACCGGGTCCGGCAACGCGCGCAGACCGTCCACCGCGGGCGCCGCGGCCTCGGCCGCGGGCTTGGGATTGCGCAGTGACTCGATTCCTTGCCCGATGAACACCGCCGACAACAGGGGCCTCGCGATTCTGCGGATCAACATGGCAGCGAGATTACCCGGCAGACCCGCAAACAAACCGCCCCTCGCGCTCGCCGCGCGAAGGCCCAGCTAGCGGTCCCGGCCGGCGATAGGGTGGGTCCTGTGCGGGCGTTGATCATCGTCGACGTGCAGAACGATTTCTGCCCTGGCGGGCCGGTGCCGGTTGCCGGCGGCGGCGCCATTGCGTCGGCCATCAGCGACTATCTGGCCAGCGGCCCCAGTTACGCGCACGTCGTCGCGACCCAGGACTTCCACGTCGATCCCGGCGACCACTTCTCCGACCGGCCGGACTTCTCGTCGTCATGGCCCCCGCATTGCATCGCCGGGACCGCGGGCGCCGGATTCCATCCCGCTCTCGACACCCGAAGGGTCCAGGCCGTGTTCCGCAAGGGGGCTCACGACGCGGCTTACAGCGGCTTCGAAGGTGTCGACGAGGACGGGACGCCGCTGCTCGAGTGGCTGCGCCAGCGCGGGGTGGACGAGGTCGACATCGTCGGCCTCGCCACCGATTTCTGCGTGCGGCGGACCGCCGAGGACGCGGCGCGCGCCGGCCTGGCCACTCGCGTGCTGGTGGACCTCACGGCGCCGGTCGCGGTCGACTCGGCGGCGCGGACCGCCGACGAACTGCGAGCCGCCGGCGTCGAGCTGGTCGGCGGGCCCTCATGACGGCGCCCGCACCGGAGACCCTGCTCGCGGCGGTGGAGCGTTCGCCGCAGGCCGCGGCCGCGCACGACCGCACCGCATGGGTCTCCCTGTTCACCGACGACGGCCGCGTCGAGGACCCGGTGGGTTCGCGGCCGCACGTGGGGCACGCCGCGATCGGCCGGTTCTTCGACACGTTCATCGGTCCGCGGGAGATCACTTTCCACCGTCATCTCGACGTGGTCGCCGGCACCGTCGTCCTGCGCGATCTGGAGCTCGAGGTTGCGATGGGCCCCGACGTGACGATGCACATTCCCGCTTTCCTGCGCTATGACCTCCGAGAGGACCTTCCAGAAGACCCCCGAGAGGACCTCCGAGAGATCAACGGGGACTGGCGGATTGCCCGACTGCGCGCCTACTGGGAGCTTCCCGCCATGGTGCGGCAGTTCCTGCGGAGCGGAACGCGGGCCATGTCGCCGGCCCTGCGACTGTCGCGGGGACTGCTGGGCAATCAGGGACCGCGCGGCGCGGTGGGCTTCATGGCTGGTTTCCGGCGGCCGGGAGCGCGCCACCAGGAGCGGGTGGCGGGGATTTTGGACGCCGCCGCCAGGGGTGACAGGACCACCGCGGCTCGGGGACTCTCACCAACGGCGGCAATTACTGCGGGTGACGACGAGCCGCTCGACATCGGTGAGCTCGTCGAGCGGCTCGCCGGGGCACGCCCGACGAAGACGATTAGCGCCGGCCCCACGGTCGTCGTCGCGGTCGACTCGGGTCCGCGGCGCGGGATCGTGTTCGCCGACGTGACCGGGCCGGCCACCACAGTCGACCGGCTGAGCTACTTTCCCGCCTGAGCCACTTTCCCGCCTGAGCGCTCACCGTGCGACCGTCAGCGCCAGCGTCGCCGCGGACAAGGCCAGGTACGCGCCGGGAAACGCGAGGTTGTAGAGGACGCGTGCCCGCAGATGGGTGACGACGGCGCCGACGAAGAACAGGACAAGTCCCGCGGCGGCGGCAACCCCCAGGGCCCGAAGGCCCAGCAGGCCGGCGATCAGCCCGGCGGCGCCCGCGAGCTTCAGCGCCGCCAGCCCCGGCAGCCAGGACCGGGGCACCCCTACCTCCGACGAGTTGGCCAGCACGAACCGGGCCGGGACTAGGTCGGCGATGGCGATCGCCGCGGTGACGACGGCCGTTGTCAGCGCGATCAGGACGTATGCAGTAGTCACGGGCGGTCAATCCGTTGTCCGGCAGGTGTTTCCGCGGCGGCGAGCCGAATGGCAGCGCAGCGCGACGCGGCGCACAATCGAGGAGGTCATGGCCTGGGTCTCCTTCGAGGAGGGGGTTGGTTGGATGCGGTCACCTTGTTGACGATGTCCGTGCGGGAAAGGTGACCGGTGCGGGCACCAATGCCGTCGTCAACGCTGTCGTCCCAGGAAGATCTCAGGCCGGTCGGGTACCAAGGACGGCAAGCCGGGCTGGCAGTGGTGCCGGCGAGGGTGCACGATCGGACAAGGGATGCTGGATAAGCCGTTCGCGCGGCGGAGCTTGTTGCGGGGCGCCGGTGCGCTCACCGCGGTCTCCCTTGCGTCCTGGGCGGCCGGCTGTGCCCCCAACGACGACGCATTGACCTTCTTCTTCGCGGCCAACCCCGACGAGCGTGACGCCAGGATGCGCATCATCGACGAATTCCAGCGTCGCCATTCCGACATCAAGGTGCGGGCGGTGCTGTCTGCGCCCGGCGTCATGCAGCAGCTGTCGACCTTCTGTGCCGGCGGTAAATGCCCGGACGTGCTCATGGCATGGGACCTGACCTACGCCGAACTGGCCGACCGCGGGGTGTTGCTCGATCTCGACACCATGCTCGCCCACGACCCGTCATTCGCGCGGGAACTGCAGTCGGAGAGCATCGCCCCGCTGTACGACAGCTTCAACCACAACGGGGGCCAGTACGCCCTGCCCGAGCAATGGTCGGGAAACTACCTGTTCTACAACAGGCGCCTCTTCGCCGAGGCCGGGCTCCCCGCGCCGCCTAACTCGTGGGAGCATCCCTGGACTTTCGGCGAATTCCTGGAGACCGCGCGGGCTTCCACTAAGCGGGCCGGGTCGGGGCGGGTCGCGCAGTGGGGCTTCGTCAACATGTGGTTCTCGTACTATTCGGCCGGCCTGTTCGCGATGAATAACGGGGTGCCGTGGTCCACCCCGCTGAAGAACCCGGCCCACTTCAACTTCGACGACGACGCCTTCATCGAGGCCGTGCAGTTCTACGCCGACATGGCCAACAAGCATGGGGTGGCGCCGAACGCGTCGGAGGTCCAATCGATGTCCACACCGGACCTCTTCGCGTCGGGCAGGGCGGCGATGGCGCTTGGCGGCCATTGGCGCTACCAGACGTTCATCCGTGCCGATGGCCTCGACTTCGACGTCACCGCGCTGCCGGTTGGCCCGCGTCGCCAGGGACAGGCGGCGCGCTCGAACATCGGTTCCACCGGCCTCGCCATCTCCGCCGGCAGCCCGCGCAGGGAGCAGGCCTGGGAATTCGTGAAATTCGCGACCGGTCCAATCGGCCAGGCGCTGATCGCCGAATCGAGCCTGTTCGTGCCGGTACTGCGGTCGGCGCTCGACTCGGCCGGCTTCGCCAAGGCGCATCAGCGAGTGCGTAACGTCGCCGTGCTCACGCAGGGGCCGGCGCATTCCGACGGCCTGCCCGTGACTCCAGCGTGGGAGAAAGTTGTCGCCCTGATGGACCGCAGCTTCGGCCCGGTGCTGCGAGGCTCGCGCCCTGCCACCTCGCTGCGCGCGTTATCGCCCGCCGTTGATGAGGTGTTGCACGCTTCATGACATCGGTCGACATCCCCGCCCCGGCCGGGCCGGTCACGCGCCAGAACGCGAAGGCGTCGCGTCCCGCGCGACGACGCGCCCGGTCCGGGCGTCTCTTCGTGGCCCCGAACCTCGCCGCGGTCGTGGTGTTCATGCTCTTCCCGCTCGGCTTCTCGCTCTATATGAGCTTCCAGAACTGGGACGTCTTCCGACCGCCGAAGTATGTGGGGCTGAAGAACTTCGGGGAGCTGTTCACCTCCGATCCGTTGTTCCTCATCGCGATTCGCAACACGATCGTCTTCACCGCCGGGACGGTCGTTCCGACGCTGCTGATCAGCCTGGTCGTCGCCGGCGTGCTGAACCGCAAGGTCAGGGGCATCGGCATCTTCCGGACCATCGTCTTTCTGCCACTGGCCATCTCGTCGGTCGTGATGGCGGTCGTGTGGCAGTTCGTCTTCAACACTGACAACGGCCTGCTCAACATCATGCTTGGCTGGGTCGGCATCGGCCCGATACCGTGGCTGGTCGATCCCAAGTGGGCCATGGTTTCGCTGTGTATGGTCAGCGTGTGGCGCAGCGTGCCGTTCGCCACCGTCATCTTGCTGGCGGCGATGCAGGGGGTTCCGGAGACCGTCTACGAGGCGGCCAGGATCGACGGTGCCGGTGAGATCCGGCAATTCGCGTTCATCACCGTGCCGCTGATCCGGGGCGCGATGTCGTTCGTGGTGGTCATCTCGATCATCCACGCGTTCCAGGCGTTCGACATGGTCTATGTCCTCAACGGGCCCAATGGCGGCCCGGAATCGGCGACCTACGTGCTAGGCATCATGCTGTTTCAGCACGCGTTCTCGTTCCTGGAATTCGGCTACGCGTCCGCCTTGGCGTGGGTGATGTTCGCGATCCTGCTCGTGCTGACTGTGTTGCAATTGCGGCTGACCAGGCAGCGGTCGATGGAGGCGTCCCGTGGTCTCAGGTGAGCGCGTGTTCAAGCGCAACGTTTTTCGCGCCCTGCTCGTCTACACCGCGCTGATCGCGATCGCGTGGTGCTGGCTGTTCCCGATCGCCTGGGCCGTGTCGGGTTCGTTGAAGAACGAGGGCGAGGTTACCGAGCCGAGGCTCCTTCCCGCCCACCCGCGGTGGTCGAACTACACCGAGGCCTTCACGCTGATGCCGTTCTGGCGCATGTTCTTCAACACGGTGTTGTATGCCGGGTGCGTGACGGCCGGGCAGGTGTTCTTCTGTTCCCTCGCCGGATACGCCTTCGCACGCCTGCAATTCCGGGGTCGCGATACGTTGTTCGTGCTGTATCTGGGCACGCTGATGGTGCCGCTGACCGTCACCGTGATCCCGCAATTCATCCTGATGCGGACCCTCGGATGGGTCGACACGCCCTGGGCGATGATCGTTCCCGGCCTGTTCGGCAGCGCCTTCGGTACCTACCTGATGCGGCAGTTCTTCCAAACCCTCCCCACCGACCTCGAGGAGGCCGCGATCCTGGACGGCTGCTCGCCGTGGCAGATCTACTGGCGGATCCTGTTGCCCCACGCTGGGCCGGCGGTGACGGTGCTGGCCGTGCTCACGTGGGTCAACGTGTGGAACGACTTCCTGTGGCCCCTGCTGATGATTCAGCGCAACAACCTGGCCACACTGACGCTCGGGCTGGTCCGGCTGCGCGGTGAGTACGTCGCCCGCTGGCCCGTCATCATGGCGACCTCCATGGTGATCATGGTGCCGCTGGTGGTCATCTACGCCTTCGCGCAGCGGTCGTTCGTCCGCGGCATCGCCGTCACCGGGATGAACTGATCGCCATGGCTTCGGTGAGTTTCGAGCGGGCGACGCGCCGCTACCCGGGGACCGATCGACCCGCCCTCGAAGGTCTCGACCTCTTCGTCGGGGACGGTGAATTCGTGGTGCTCGTGGGGCCGTCCGGCTGCGGCAAGACGACATCGCTGCGGATGGTGGCCGGGCTGGAGACGCTGGACTCCGGACGGATCCGGATCGGCGATCGCGATGTCACCGACGTCGACCCCAAGGATCGCGACGTCGCCATGGTGTTCCAGAATTACGCCCTCTACCCCCACATGACGGTCGCGCAGAACATGGGCTTCGCGCTCAAGATCGCCAAGGTTCCGAAGGCGGAGGTCCGCGAGCGGGTGCTCGACGCGGCCAAACTGCTTGACCTGCAGCCCTACCTGGAACGCAAACCGAAAGACCTTTCCGGTGGGCAACGCCAACGGGTGGCGATGGGGCGGGCGATCGTACGCCGGCCACGGGTGTTCCTGATGGACGAGCCGCTGTCCAACCTGGACGCCAAACTGCGGGTGCAGACCCGAAACCAGATCGCTGCGCTGCAGCGGCGGCTGGCGACCACCACGGTCTACGTCACCCATGATCAGGTCGAGGCGATGACGATGGGCGACCGCGTGGCCGTGCTGTGCGACGGGGTGCTGCAGCAGTTCGCGCCACCCCGGGAGCTGTATCGGAATCCGGGCAACGTGTTCGTCGCGGGCTTCATCGGGTCACCGGCGATGAACCTGTTCACCCTGCCCATCGTGGGCGCCTCGATCTCGCTGGGGGACTGGGTCATTCCGCTGCCGCGCGCGATCGCCGATTCCGCGCCCGAGGTTGTGGTCGGCGTCCGCCCCGAGCATTTCGAACTCGGCAGCCGCGGTGTCGAGATGGAGGTCGACGTGGTGGAAGAACTCGGGGCCGACGCTTACCTGTACGGACGAATCACCGATTCCGGCAAGGTGATCGATCAGCCCGTCGTCGCGCGCGCCGACGGCCGGCATCCGCCGGAGAAGGGGACCCGCGTGCGCCTGCGCCCGGAGCCCGGACACCTGCACTTCTTCGGTACCGACGGGTGCCGGGTCTCATGACGGCCGGCGTGCCGGCCGGACGGGCCGACCTGGTCTGCGAAGGCGGTGGTGTCCGGGGGATCGGGCTGGTCGGTGCCGTCGACACACTCGCCGAGGCGGGCTACCGGTTCCCCCGGGTGGCGGGCACCAGCGCGGGCGCGATCGTCGCGGCGCTGGTGGCGGCGCTGCAGGCCGCCGGGGAGCCGATGACGCGGCTCGGCGAGGTGATGCGATCGATCGACTACCGGAAGTTCTTTGACCGCAGCCTGATCGGTCGGGTTCCCCTGGTCGGCGGGGGGCTCTCCCTGTTGGTGTCCGATGGGGTGTACCGCGGTGACTACCTCGAACGGCTCCTGGCCGGCCTGCTCGCCGACCTCGGCGTGCGCACCTTCGGCGACCTGCGCACCGGCGAGGAACCCGAGCAGTTCGCCTGGTCGCTCGTCGTGACGGCCAGTGACCTGTCACGGCGGCGACTGGTTCGCATCCCGTGGGACCTGCGTGCCTATGGCGTCGATCCGGACGAGTTCGGAGTGGCACGAGCGGTGCACGCGTCGGCGGCGATTCCGTACGTCTTCGAGCCGGTTCGGGTCGGTGGTGCGACGTGGGTCGACGGCGGGTTGCTGTCCGACTTTCCGGTGGAGCTCTTTGACCGGCCCGATGCCCAACCCCGGTGGCCGACGTTCGGCATCCGGTTGTCGGCGCGCCCCGGCATCCCGCCGACGCACCCGGTGCACGGGCCGGTCTCGTTGGGCATCGCGGCCATCGAGACATTGCTGAGCAATCAGGACAACGCCTACATCGACGACCCGTGCACGGTGCGGCGGACCATCTTCGTGCCCGCAGACGAGGTCAGCCCGATCGACTTCGACATCACCTCGCAACAGCGCGACGCGCTCTACCAACGCGGATTGGCCGCGGGGCGCGAATTTTTGGCGACATGGGACTACCCGGCGTTCCTGGCGGCCTGCGGCGGGCCGGTCAAGCCTGCCGGAACGCCGCAGGGGAAAACCGAGAAAAGGTCTGCGCCCTAGGCGGTGGGGGTCTTGCGGCAGTCAAGCCGGCGCTGGACCTTTGCGATGTCCTCGGGCGAGGGCATCGTGTTCGTGATGCGGGTGATCGCCACACCGACGTCGGTGGCGCTGACGGGCCAGGGCCGGTGCTCGGCGAGTTCGTCTGTCAGGGAAGTGATCTCGTCGGTGGACACCCGCCGACAAGCCGGGGCCGCCGCCGGGACGTAACCGTGGGTCGGCATGCCGCTCGGGTAGCCGGCGCGCACAAAGGCGACGATGCTGGAAACCCATTGGGTCAGATCCATCTTCCACCTCGCTAACCGCCACACTGCGGATCGGCGGCGTTGACGCCGCAGATAACAAGGTAGCAGCGCTAAGGCCACCAACCGGTTAACGCCACGCGGTTGCTGGCGAATTCTTACAACCGGTTTGGCGCAAACCGGGACGGGTCCGGGTCACGGTTGGCGCATCCGTGGCGCGCCGTAAACCGTGTTTGGCCGCAAGGGTTCCTACTATTGCCGGGTGGCCGATCGCTATGGAACCGATGTCCTCGCCGCGGGGCGGCGCAAGCCCCGCTCTACCGAGCACCCGGTGGAATTGGGAATGGTCGTCGAGGACGCCGAGACGGGCTACGTCGGCGCGGTGGTCCGCGTCGAATACGGCCGCATCGATCTCGAAGACCGGCACGGCCGGACCCGCGGCTTCCCTCTAGGCCCGGGTTACCTACTCGACGGCCGTCCTGTCATCCTCACCGCGCCGCGGCGCGCGGCGCCGACCGCCGCCGGCCGGACGGCGTCCGGGTCGGTCGCTGTGCCCGGTACGCGGGCCCGGGTCGCGCGCGCCAGCCGCATCTACGTCGAGGGGCGCCACGATGCCGAACTGATCGCCCAGGTGTGGGGTGAGGATCTGCGCATCGAAGGCGTCGTCGTCGAGCACCTCGGTGGCGTCGATGACCTGGTCGGGATCGTGGAGGAATTCGCGCCCGGCCCGGGACGCCGGCTCGGCGTGCTGGTCGATCACCTGGTCGCGGGCTCCAAGGAGGCGAGGATCGCCGATGCGGTGCGGCGCGGCCCGGGCGGCCCGCACACGCTGGTCGTGGGTCACCCGTACGTCGACATCTGGCAGGCCGTCAAGGCGCAGCGAGTCGGCCTGACCGCGTGGCCGGACGTGCCGAGGCACATCGAGTGGAAACACGGTGCCTGCCGGGCGCTCGGCTTGCCGCACGGCAGCCAGGCGGACATCGCCAGGGCCTGGCGCCACATCCGCTCCCGCGTGCGCGACTGGAACGACCTGGAGCCTGCGCTCATCAGCCGCGTCGAGGAGCTCATTGACTTCGTGACGGAGCCGACTGGCCCGTAGCACCGACGGGCGGCGCGGCGCCCGGCTCCGGCCCGAAGAGAATCGGCGGGATTTTATTGCCCGGCCCCGCGGGGCGGGCGCCCTTGACCTGCCGCAGCGGCGCGCCCGGCGGCCGGCGTCCGCCGTTGCCGGTTAACCGGCGCGGCCGCTGAAAGGCCACGACATCGACCACAGTCGGCGGACGCCAGCAACGCCTGGCCCGTCAGCGTTCGCCCGCCCCGGCGCGGGGAGCCGCAATGTTTCGGGCGCGTCAGGTTTCGTGTCGTGCCGGTAAATCCCGTCGGGCTCCCGTCACGCGGCGAGCGCCGCCGAGCACTAACTCCGTGACGACCCATTCCAGCGAGAAACATTCCAGCGAGATACGGAGGAAGTTCATGACCGACGCGCTCGTCATCGACGCACAGGGGCTCGACCGGCTGTCGTGCAACGCCAAGGAGAATCCGGCCACCGGACGAAAGACGCTGAAGGCGACCACGGTGTGTGAGGCGGGATTCCGCAACATGACCTACGTGCGCGACCTGGCGCCGATGTTGGTGGGGGAGCCGCCCGCGCTTTTGGGTGACGACTCGGCCCCCAACCCATCGGAGACCGCGCTGGCGGCGCTGGGCTCATGCGTCTCGGTGGGGCTGCTGGCCAACGCCACGCACCGCGGCGTGACGCTGAGCAAGATCGAGGTCGAAATGGAAGGCGACATAGACATTTCCGCGGTGTGGGGGGTCGGTGACACACCAGAGGGCAAAAGACTCGGCTTCAGCGCCGTGCGGTGCCGGGTGACGCTCGCGGCGGACGCCGATGAGGCGACGCTGAAGGAAATACACGACAATGCAATTGCCTGGTCGCCCGTGGTCAACACGTTCGGCAACCCGGTGAGTGTCGATTCGACCCTTATCACCGATTAAAGGAAATTCATTATGACAACGCTGACGAAGATCGAACTCGGGGAAATCATCCGCCGTGCGCGCGCCAAGCACGGCGTGACGTGGGCCAAGATCGCCGAATCCATCGGCAAGGACCCGGTGTGGACGGTCTCGGCGCTGCTGGGGCAGCACCCCCTGTCGGCCAAGGACGCGAAGACCGTCGCGTCGCTGCTCGACCTCGACGATGAGGCGGTGGAGGTCCTGCAACTGATGCCGTACCGGGGCTCCGAGGCTTCGGTGGTCAACGACCCGACCATTTACCGGTTCCACGAGGCCCTGTCGGTGTACGGCCCGGCGCTCAAAGAGCTGATCCACGAAGAATTCGGGGACGGCATCATGAGCGCGATCAACTTCCAGATGAGTGTCGAGCGGCGCCCGCACCCCGAGGGCGATCGCGTGGTCGTCACGTTCGACGGCAAGTTCCTCGAATACGCGTGGAAGCATTCCTCGCCGCATGCCCCGGACGTGCTCGAATGACCGCCACCATCGATCCCGCGGCCCGCCATTTGGCGGACGCACTCTTGGAGGACGTCCGCGCCCACGCCGCGGAACTGGACCGCGGTGAAGAGCACTCGCGGCGCAGCTTCCCGGCGCTGGGCGCGGCCGGGCTGCTCGGCATCGGGGCGCCGGGCAACGCCGACGGCAGGCTTCCCGAGATGGCCGATGTGATCCGGGCCATCTCCGGGGAGTGCATGAGCACCGGGTTCTCGCTATGGGCTAACCGCATGGCCGTGGAGTACTTGCTCACGGCGGCAACGCCTTTCGCGCTGGCCGTGGTTGAGCCGCTACTGGCGGGTACCAGCCTCGGGGTCACCGGCATGGCCTCGGCTTTCAAGGAGGCGGCGGGCTGCGGCAGCCTGGAGCTGACGGCCACCCGCGTTGCCGGGGGGTACGAGGTGTCCGGCCCGATCCGGTGGGCCAGCAACCTCTACCCCGACTCCATCATGGTGACCGCGGTGCGCGCCGATGACGGTGAAAGGCTCATCGTGGCCCTGCCGTTGGACACGCCTGGCGTGGTCGTGGGCGACCACTTCGATCTGCTGGCGATGGGCAGCACCGCGTCGTCCTACCTGAATCTCAAGGGCGCGTTCGTCCCGGCGGATCAGCTGTTGACCCGTGACTTCGACGGGTTCCTGCGGTCGGTCCGGCCGACCTTCCTCGTGTTGCAGTCGGCCATGTGCCTGGGGCTGACCCGCACCGCGGTGGAGCAGGCCCGCCGCGGACTCGACGGGGTCAACTCGGTGTTCGCGGCCGATGTCGAGCGCGTGGCCGAGCGGCTCACCCGCGCCGAGGCAACGTTGGCCGGCCTGGCGGCGGCCGTGGGCGGGGCGCAGGCACCGGCGAAGAGAGACCTGTTGTCGCTGCGCCTGGCCGCCGCTGAGCTTTCCAGCGCGGGCGCGGATCTCGAGATGCGGACCGCCGGCGGCAAGGGGTACGCGAGCAGGACGGCGGCGAGCCGCCGCTATCGGGAGGCGGCGTTCATTCCCGTGCAGTCGCCGTCCGAGGGCCAATTGCGCTGGGAACTGGCCGGATGCGCCTGAGTTCGGGCCGATGGTGACTCCGGTGGCGGTGCCACCGGAGGGCACCGAATCCGAGCGCCTGGTCGGCGGGGTACCGCTGGCCAGCCTGGTGCGCGACTTCCACCGCCCGATGGTGAATTTCGCCCGCACTATGGTGAGTTCGCCCGCCGTCGCCGAAGAGGCCGTCCAAGAGGCCTGGGTACAGGTCTTGCAGTCCGCGGATTCGTTCGAGGGACGCTCGTCGGTCAGCACCTGGTTGTTCGGCATCGTCAAGAACACGGCCTCGCGTCACCGGCGCCGCGAGTCCCGGATCCGCGACCACGAACTGTTGGCCGATGCGGATTCGGAAGCGGGTGACCCGCTTTCGGGCCGCATGCACCCCGCCGGCCACCCCGACGCCGGTCACTGGAGCGTCCCGCCGTCGCAACGCTTCCTGCCCGAGGACCGAACCGTGGAAAGCGAGCTCGTCGGGCACGTCCGTGCCGCACTCGACGGGCTGCCGGATCGGCAACGGCAGCTGGTCATCCTCCGCGACGTCGTCGGCACCTCGGCCGACGAGGCGGCGGGGATCCTCGGGCTCTCCGCCGAGGGGCAGCGCGCCCTGCTATATCGCGCCCGGGGAAACCTTCGCAACGAATTGGAAAAGCGGTATCGACGATGACCGTCTACGACAACACAGTCCCCGCCATTGACTGCGTCGACTTCGTTCGGCTCGTCGACGACCTTGTCGATTCCGACCCGCGCCATTGGGGTGCGGTGGTGGCCAAGCACCTCGACGAATGCCCGCCCTGCCTGGTCTATCTGCAACAGATGCTCGACCTCAAGATCCTGCTCAATCACGTCTTCGAGGGGGAGAAGCTCAGCGACGAGCATATTGCCGGCGTCCTTGGCGCCATCGACACGTTTAAGAGAGGCGATCACGCATGACGATCGACGCGCAAGCGCCGCAATTGGAAAGCGATGTTTCCCTGCCGGACACCGTCACCCCGTTCCCGTCCGCCCGCCCCGCCGACCGCGGGGTCGAGGACCCGTTCGAGCCGCTGAGCGTGGGGGCCATGGTGGACCGCGTGGCGGCCATGGCGGTGGAAAAGGCTTCGCATCCGTGGGCATTCCTCATGCGATCCCTGGTCGGTGGCGCCATGGTGGCGTTCGGCGCGCTGCTGGCGCTGATGGTGAGTACCGGTGTCAAGACGCCGGGCGTGGCCAGCCTGCTGATGGGCCTGGCGTTCGGCATGTCCTTCGTGCTGATCCTGGTATCGGGCATGTCGCTGATCACCGCCGACATGGCGGCCGGGTTCCTCGCCGTCCTCAAGCGCACCATGACGGTGCGGGTCTACGCGTTCCTGGTCGGCGTCGGCCTCGTCGGCAATGTCGTTGGGGCGCTTGTCTTCATCGCAGTCTGCGGCGCCGCCGGGGGGCCCTATCTCGGTGCGTTCGCGGAACGGGCGGCGGCGGTCGGCTCCCAGAAGGCCGGCCAGCCGTTCCTGACGGCCCTGCTGCTGGCGGTGATCTGCACCTGGTTCCTCCAGACGGCGATGTGCATGTTCTTTAAGGCCCGTAGCGACGTGGCGCGAATGGCGTTCGCCTTCTACGGCCCGTTCGCCTTCGTGATCGGCGGTACCCAGCACGTCATCGCCAATGTCGGATTCCTCGGCCTTCCATTGTTGCTCAACCTCTTTCATCATGCCGCACCGCGCGGGCCGATCACCTGGGGTTTGGGTGCGCACGGCCTGCTGACCAATATCGCGATCACCACCGTCGGTAACCTGATCGGCGGCACCCTCTTCGTCGCGCTACCGTTCTGGGTGATCGCGCGACTGCAACAACGGCGGATCTAGCTCTTTCGCGGATCGTCGACCACCGCGGCACTCTCGGCGCGAAATCAGCTGGCACGAAGGACGTATAGCGCTGCCTGGCGCCAGGGATTGGTTGGCTTCTCGGATGCGGTGACGGCGGCGCTGCGAGCGCGGGGTCTTCGTATTCTCTTGTGTCACTTTGGTTTCTGTGGTCACAATGCGGCCGGTTTTGAGTTCCTAACGGATGTCAAGCGACGTGTTGGCTCGTAGGCTTGGG